>DATECV010000270.1:0-14025 GCA_035286725.1 Dehalococcoidia bacterium
GCCGGCCTCGGCGCCCGTGCGGCCGTCGGTGTCGCCGAACTGCCCCTGGGCGCCAGCGTCGAGGCGGAGTTCGTCTTCGAGGCGAAGCCCTAGCCCGCCTGCGCGCGCTCGACGATGCGATACGTCACGGATCCCTGCGCCAGCAGCTTTCCCTGCTCGTTCGTCACCCGCACGTCGGTGTAGATGATCTCCTTACCGCGCTTCAGGATCCGCCCCTCGGCGATGATGTCCTCGCCGATCGCGCCCGAGAGATAGTTCACGTTGATCCCCACCGTGGACCCGAAGTACTTCGGCGTCGCGATCTCCGCGGTCGTCCACGCGGCCATCGCGCCGGTCGTATCGATGAGCGACGAGATCGCACCCCCGTGCAGTGCCTTCATCGCCGTGCTGTTCTGGTCCTGGTAGCGCATGCGCAGCCGCGCCCACCCGTCGCCCGCGTCCTCCAACTCCATCCCCAGGTGCTTCGCGAACGGCATTGAGTCGATCACACGCGCCATGCGCTTGATGTTCGCCGCCTCCGTCTCCGTCGTCATGTCCGGACCTCCCTCGCCCGCCGTCACGGGATCAGCGCGATGTGTACCGCGTTTTCACCTTCGATCTGGCCCGCCAGGAGCTGCAATCCCCGTTCCGCCTCCGCCAGAGGCAGCGTGTGCGTGTGCATCGCCGCCAGCTCCCGCCAGCGCGTCTCGACCGTCCGGATCCCCAGCTCGTACGAACGCGAGTCCACCCCAAACGCCCCCATGATCGTCAGCTCCTTCGTCACCACCCGGTCGCTCAAGAAGTCCGGCACTGGCCGGGGTCCCTTGATCCCCGCCAACACGATCCGCCCTCCGCGTCTCGCGACGTCGACTGCCTGTGTCACCGCCTGCACCGCGTATGCGGTCACGTCGATCACCACGTCGGCCAGCTGACCGTCCGTGATCTCGCGCACCTTGCGCACCAGATCCTCCCGCTCAACGTCGATCGTGTGGTCTGCGCCGAACCGCCGGGCAAGCTCCAGCTTGTGCTCGTCGCGCGAGAGCCCGGTGACGATGACACAGCCCGCCCCCGCCTCCTTCGCCGCGATCACCGACGTCAGACCCCGCTGACCGGGGCCCAGTACGACCACCGTCTCGCCTTCCGCCAATCGCGGCATCTCGACCGCCCAGCGGAAGCCCGCGCCCAGCGGATTGAACAGCACTGCCAGCTCCGCGGGCACGTCCTTGGAGACACGGTGCAGCAGCGCGTGCGATGTCAGGTACAGGTGCGTGGCATACCCGCCCCAGAGGCTCGGTTCCAGCGACACGGGACGGTACCCGTACGCCGGCATCGCCCCGTCGCCACGGCACTGCGTATACTTCCCCTGCGCGCACGCCACGCAACGCCCGCACGGCAACAACGCCTCCACCGCCACGCGGTCGCCTGCCTCCAGCCCCCAGCGGCGCGCCGCTTCGTCACCGATCTCCTCGATGATGCCAAGCGGCTCGTGCCCGGGGATCAACGGGAACGGGACGCGTACCGCGCCGTCGTACTGTTCGTAGTCGCTGCCGCAGATGCCGCACGCCTCGACCCGCAACAGCGCGTCGTCCGCCCCGATCGCCGGCAGCGGGAATTCGCCCATGCGCAGATCCCGCACACCGTGCTGTACCATCGCCCGCGCTGAACCTGACATGTGGTGATTATCTCACGATCGTGCGCGGAGGCCCACGAGGAGCGGAGCGCTTGGATACGCCAGACGCGTCTCTGGTACCATAAAGGCCACATGGCCGAATCCGCACCTGCGGAGCGGGGGAACCGAACGCGGGGTGAATCTCGCCACGGCGAGTAGGTCAGCCTTCTCAGACCGAACCCGACAGCTAACCTCGCAGGCACGTGAGAGGGTGCGACGCCCGGGTCCGGGCGCGCGTTCAGGCTGGCCCGCGCCGGCCCAATGGAGTCGCGAGCAACATGGACCACGCCAACCGCGCGAACGGTGGCACGCCCGGTTCCTCCGGCGGACGCCTCCTGCTCGTCGCGAACCGTTTGCCGGTCACCGCCGTCGTCGACGCCTCGGGCGTCCACGTAGAGCCGTCCTCCGGCGGTCTCGCCACCGGTCTGCGCGGCCCCCACCAGCGTTCGGACAGTCTCTGGATCGGCTGGCCCGGCGACCTGCCGAAGCTGCGTGCACGACGCCGCGCTGAGCTCGACGAGCAACTCGCCGAGATGCGCTGCGTGCCCGTGCACCTGTCCCGCACCGAGATCCGCCGGTTCTACGACGACATCTCGAACGGTGTCCTCTGGCCGCTGTTCCACTACCTGCTCGACCAACTCCCGCAGCAAGCACGAGGTTGGGACGTCTACCGCCAGGTGAACGAAAAGTTCGCCGACGAAGTCGTCGCGCAATACCGCCCCGGAGACCTCATCTGGATCCACGACTATCACCTCATGCTCCTCCCCCAGATGCTCCGCTCACGTCTGCCGGAAGCGAACATCGGCTTCTTCCTCCACGTCCCGTTCCCATCGTCCGAGGTCTTCAGCGTGCTCCCCTGGCGCGAGGAGATCCTCGAGGGCCTGCTGGGCGCCGACCTCATCGGTTTCCACACGCCGCCCTACCTCCGTCACTTCGCGACTTCGCTCCGCCGCGTCCTCGGCGTCGATGTTGATGTCGATCGCGTGCTGCGGCAGGGCCGCGAAGTGCGCCTGGGCGTGTTCCCCATGGGCATCGACGCCGCCGCCTGGGAGAAGCGCGCCCAGGATCCCGAAGTGCGGCGTCGCGCCGACGAGATCCGCGCGGAAGGCGCCGGCAAGAAGCTGCTCGTCAGCATCGACCGTCTGGACTACACCAAGGGCATACCCCGTCGTCTGCTGGCCATCGAGCGGCTGTTCGAGACCGACCTCGCCCTCCGCGAACAGGTGCGCGTCGTGCAGGTCACCGTCCCCTCCCGCGAGAAGGCCGGCCCCTATGCGGAGTTCCGCAAGCGCATCGACGAGCTCGTCGGCAGGATCAACAGCACCTACGCCACACCGGGCTGGGCCCCAATCCACTCCCTGCACCGCTCCCTCTCCGAGGACGAGGTCGCCGCGCTCTATTGCGCGGCCGATGTCATGCTCGTCACCCCCCTGCGCGACGGCATGAACCTCGTCGCCAAGGAGTTCGTCGCCTCACGGACCGACCGTGACGGCGTCCTCGTCCTCAGCGAGTTCGCCGGGGCCGCGTCAGAGCTGGGGGAAGCCCTCCAGGTGAACCCCTACGACGTCGATCACATGGCTACCCGCATCCGCCAGGCCCTCCTCATGCCGGCGATGGAGCGCCGCTCCCGCATGCGCGCCCTGCGGCTCCGCGTCATGAGCCACGACGCCGACCGATGGTCCCAGTCCTTCCTTGACAGCATGTTGCGCATCGCGCGCGACGTCCGCGCGCGCGAGACAGCGCACCTCGCTGATACGTCTCAGATCGCCGCACGCCTGCGCGCGATGCCCGATCTGTTGCTCATCGTCGACTACGACGGCACGCTCGTGCCGTTCGCCGAAACGCCGGACGCGGCGCAACCCGACGACGATCTGCTCGACCTCCTCGCCGCCCTGGCCGCCCGCAAGGGCACCCGCCTCCATGTCGTCTCCGGCCGCTCTCGCCAGTCGATGGAGCGCTGGCTCGGCCACCTCCCCATTGGCCTCCACACGGAGCACGGCCTCTGGTCACGGCTGCGTCCCGAAGAGCCCTGGATCCTCCTTCGCCCCGTCCTGCCCCGGCTCAAGGACAAGGTCCGCCCCATCTTCGAACACTTCACGTCAACCACACGTGGCAGCTTTATCGAGGAGAAGACCGCCTCCATCGCCTGGCACTACCGGCTCGCCAACGCCGGCTTCACCGACGACAACGACTTCGGCGAACAGCAGGCGAAGGAACTGCGGCTCCTGCTGGCCGAACTCCTCAGCAACGAGCCGATGCAGGTCATCTCCGGCTCCAAAGTCGTCGAGGTCCGCCCCATGGGCGTGAACAAGGGCACCGTCGCCCCCCTCCTCCTCGCCGATGCCGGTACAGCCGCACGCATCCTCGCCATCGGCGACGATCGCACCGACGAAGATCTCTTCGCCGCCCTGCCGGCCAGCGCCTACTGCATTCGTGTGGGCGAAGGGCCCAGCATGGCCCACTACCGCCTCGACGGCCCCGCCGAAGTGCGCGAATTCCTCCGCGCCCTCCTTGTTCCGTCGGCCGTTCCGCAGGGCGCTGCTGCCCGCTAATCCCAGAACAACTGGTCGTGGATCTTCCCGCGCAGGTCTCGGGCGGCGACCACTTTGTAGTACGCCTCCCGCTTTTCCTCTTCCGGCGCCTGGCTCAAATTGATCGAGCGGAACGCGTTCAGCACCACTTCGCCTTGCTGCGAAAGCCCACGCGAGATCATGTTCACATCCCAGTGCGGCCGCCGGCTCGCCCACCAGAACTGGCACGAGTGCAACGCCGGATCCATCAGCCCCCGCGCGATCTCCGCGTGCCGCTTGCTCACGGCCGTGTCCGCCAGTCGCTGGGCCCGGGCGACCAGGTCGTCGCACAGCGCCACGTGCTCCCACTGCAGCTTGTGGATGTAGTTCCCCGGCGCCTTCCACAGCGGATACGGCACATCCGCATCCAGATCGTCGTGCGTCGTGCTCCACGATGACGGCCGCGGCTCAATCACCTCCCCTGGCGCGAACAGGTCGAACAGCTCGCTGATCGTCGTCGGGATGATCTGGTCCCCCGCCCCCGCGGCGTGAGGCATCGTCGCCAGCAGCGTCCGCGTGCTCGCCGCCAGCGAGCGCGCTTCCACCACGTCCGCGTACGGCCGCACCGCTTCGTAGGCTTCACCCAGGAACAACTGGTCCCAGTTCTCGATGTGATGGCCGAACGTCTCCGCGTCCATCGCCGTCACGATGTACATGTCGCCGTCGTCCCCGTACGCCGACTGCAGGTGGTCGATGAAGCCCTTCCCGTCCAGGTCCTGGAACGAAATCTTGTTGCTCAGCACGTCGTCGCGGAACACCACCCCGATCTCGTGCCCGTCCACCGACTTCGCGCGGTAGATCACCTTCGTCGGCCACGCCGCCGGGCAGCCCACGCCGCTCATGACCACCCACTCGTGCCCCACGTCCAGCACCGCGTCCAGGAACGACCCGTCGAAGCACATCTCCGGCGGGAAGAACCCGCGTGGCCGGTACGCATCCCCGAAGAAGTGTTTGTTTGTCAGATGGTTGCGGCGGATCTGGCGCCGCTGCTCGTCCGCGTTGATCAACGGCAGAATCGGGTGGTACTTGCCCGACCCCACGAACTCGACCTGCCCGCGGAGCGCCAGCTTCCGCAGCCCGTCGATCACGTCCTGGTACCCGCTCTCGAACAGCATCTCCGTCAGGACGCCGTTGATGTTCACCGTGACCTTCGCGTGCGGGTTCTGGCCCAACACGTCGATGAGCGGCCGGTACGACTCGTCGACGACCTTCCGCAGCACCTCCGGAATCTGGATCGGTGGCTGATAGAAGTGCAGCAGATTGGCCCAATAGATCTTTGCCATGGCTGGTCGCCGTTTCACACGCCCCTCAGTGAGGATCGGCTGCCGCGGGGCACGAGCCTAGAGGGAAATCGCCGTACACACGGGTCCTGTGATGTTACCGGGCAGCCGTCGCCGCCGCGCCCTGGCGCTCTGCGAAGTCCCGCACGTCGATGTCCGGGAACAGCTTGTCCCGCTCCGCCAGATCCGCCACGAACGCCCCGTCCACCGCGCCCGCCTCGATCTGCCCAGCAAGCTGGTGAAACCGCTCCAGGTGCTGCGAGAACCGCAGCTCCGCGTACTGCCGCGCCTGCCCCGTCGTCACCAGGAACGGCCAATCGCTCGACTCCAGCAGCAACAGCTCACGCCCCAGTTGCGCCAGCGCCTCTCGCGGCCCCGAAACTCCGTGCCGCGCCACGATCTCCTCGATCCGCCGCTGCGCGCCATTGATCAGCGGCCACATCCACTGCGTGTCCGCGTTCAACCACGTGAAGTGCGTCCCCTGCTGCCCCCACGACCCTTCCGGCAGCTCCACCACGTCCTCCGGCGGATGTTCGCGCACAAACTGCGCCGCCCCCGTCAGCGCCACGGTCTCGCTTGCCGCCAGCCGCCGCAGCACCTCCTGTAACCACGACACCCCCTCGAACCACCAGTGCCCGAACAGCTCCGTGTCGTACGCCGCGCTCACCAGTCCGTACTTCCCGCTCGAGGCCGCGTATTGCCGCACCTGGTCCTCCACCAACCCGACGAAGTGCGCCGCGTGCTCGTGGACCCGGTCAAACGCCTGCCCCGGGTGATACAGCGCCTTGTCACCCAGCCCGACGCGCGGCCCCGATACTCGCCAGTAGTGCAGCCCGGACTCGCCATCCTTCTTGTGAAACTCCCGGTACCAGAAGTCTCCCGGATACCCGTGGTCCGCCGACCACACCTGCAGCCCCGTCGCCAGGTTCCGCCCGATCGCCGCCACTCGCGGCTCGTGTACCCAGTACGGCTGGAACGTTGTTCGTTGCACGCTCGCGGCCGGCTCCGGCCGCGGCACCGTGTACCGCTTCACCACGTCGCCGTACGGCCCCACCGCGTCTCCCGCCGCCTTGCCCACGGGGTCGCCCCCCAGAATCGTGTGCGTCTCGACGAAGAACGTCGTCAGCCCCTCCTCCGCCAGGTACGCCTCGAGGCCCGGCCGTCCCGCCGTCGCCGAACGGTACGCGCACTCCGGCAGCCAGAACGACTCTGGCGCCCGGCCGAAATGCCGCCGGTACGACCGTACGCCGGTCGCCACTTGCGCGTGGATCGAAGAGTCCCGCTCGAACAGCGGCAGATAGCCGTGCGTCGCCGCGCTGGCGGCCAGTTCCACAAAGCCCCGGTCCTGCAGCCAGCGGAAGCCGCCGATCAGGTCCCGCCCGAACCGCACGCGATACTGGTCCTGCAGCCACGCGAACCGATCCCGGAAGAACCGCGCCGCGTGCGCGCGCTGGTCCTCGCCTGCTCGCTCGAACCGCGCGATGTCGCGCTCCGCCCGCTGGCGCAAGTCGTCCAGGTAGTCGTCCAGGTTGCGCAGCACGTCCCCGTCGGCCAGCTGCTCCGCCAGCACGGGCGTCATGCCGATCGTCAACCGGTACGGCACACCCTCCGCCGCCAGCTCGTGCAGAGCCGACAGGAGCGGCAGATACGTGTCCACCGCCGCCTCGTGAATCCACTCCTCCCCGTGCGGCCACCGCCCCGCCATCCGCGCATATGGAAGGTGCGAGTGCAGGACGAAGGTGAAGGCGCCGTTAGCAGTCATGAGCTCTTAGCTATTAGCTGTTAGTGGGTTCGGCCGAAGACGCACGATGAAGGAAGATAGCATCTTCTGGACCTCGGTAACTGTTGCCATGAGCCGATAAGGTTGCATCTCCCCCTCGAGCAGTGCTAAGAGCTAACAGCTAACCACTGCTGTTAGACCCTGTACGGGTACTCTTTCAACTCGGCGCGGATCGTCTTTCCGCTCGGCAGGTACCCGTCCGCGTTGCGAGCGTCGACCTTAACGTTGGGGCCGATGACGCAGTTCCGGCCGACGCGCACGTACGGCTGAATCTCCGCCCGCTTCCCCACGATCGTTACACCCGTGTTCACGATGTCCGGCCGCTCGCCGTTCGGCGCGAAGTCGTCCCCGTACCCCACGTACGCGTTCTTTCCCACCGTCACTTCCTTGTCGAGTATCGACCGCTCGATGATGGCTCCCGCCTCGATGCGGCAGTCGTCGAAGATGATCGAATCGCGCACCACCGCGCCCTCCTCCACGTACACCCCCGGCGAGAGCACCGAATGCTCCACGTGCCCGTTCACGATGCACCCCAGGTCCAGCAGCGATCGCTGCAAGTACGCCCGCCAGCCCACCTTCGCCGGCGGATACCCCGTCACCCGCGTACGGATCCGCGTGTCCGGGTCGTACATGTTGAGCCGGGGCAAGTCCTCCAGCAGGTCCATGTTTCCGTCGTAGTACGCCTCGATCGTCCCCACGTCCCGCCAGTACCCGTCGAACTTCCACCCGAACACCCGCGCCCCCGCCTGCTCCACCATCTGCGGGATGATGTCGTGGCCGAAGTCGTGGCTCGAGTTCGCGTCCTTTGCGTCCGCTATCAACGCGTCGATGAGCGCCTGCCGGTTGAAGCAGTAGATCCCCATCGAGATCAGGTTGCTCTTCGGCCGGTCGGGCTTCTCGTCGAACTCGATGATGCGCCCCTCGTCGTCCGTGCACAGCACGCCGTAACGGTGCGCTTCCGCCATCGGCACTTCGTACAGCGGGACCGTCACGTCGGCCTCGTTCGCCAGGTGATAGGCGATGAGGTCGTCGTAGTTCATCTTATAGACGTGGTCCCCCGCCAGCACCAGAACCAGCTCGGCCTTCGTCTCCTCCAGGAAGTAGATGTTCTGAGTGATCGCGTCCGCCGTCCCGCGGTACCAGTCGCTGCTGTCACGGCCCAGGTATGGCTGCAACAGCGTGACCCCGCCCCCCTGCCGGTCCAGGTCCCAGGGCCGCCCGATTCCGATGTGGTCGTTCAACGAGCGTGGCCGGTACTGCGTCAGCACTCCAACCCGCGTGATTCCGCTGTTCACGCAGTTGCTCAATGTGAAGTCGATGATGCGATAGCGCCCGCCGAAGATCACGGCCGGCTTCGCGCGCTCCTCGCTCAGGACGCTCAGGCGGTCCCCCTGGCCACCCGCGAGGATCAACGCAACGACTCGTTTCATGGAGGGATTCCGGTCTAACGGGCTGCGGGCCGCGCGGGCGCCGCTTGCTGGACCGCTACGCCGTCGAGCTGGCAGAAGATCCGCAGATAGTCTCGCAGATAGCGCGTCGTCAGGAAATTCCGCCGCACGTACTCCACTCCTCTTGCCCCCATCCGGTCCCCCGCCTCCGGCTGATTCAGCAAGAACAGCAGCTTTTCCGCACACTCCTCCGCCGTGTTCACCAGGAATCCCGTCTCGCCTTCCACGATCTGCAACGGAATGCCGCCCACGTTCCCCGCCACCACTGGACGTCCTTTCCATAGGGCCTCCGATACGACCAGCCCGAAGCCTTCCCGCACGGACTTCTGAATCACCACGCGCGCGGCGCGCTGGAACGCGTTCACCTCTACGTTGCCCACCCCGTTCAGATTCGAGAGCACGTGGATGTCCCAGTCTTCTCCCGCGCGCCGCACCGTCCGCTCGTACCAGTCCCAACCCTCCGGGTCGTCGGTTGCCATCGATGCGATCATCACGAGCTGCAGCTCCGGGAATTCGTTTTTCGCCGCCCGGTACACGTCGATCACGCCCAGCGGGTCCTTCCACGGGTCGAACCGCGAGATCTGCGTCACCATCGGCCGCGCCGGGTCCACGCCGTACCGCTGCAGAATGCCGTCCACCGTCTCCTTCGGCAGCTCCGCGTTCTTCGGGCTCAGCGGGTCGATCGCCGGCGGCACCGCGAAGATGTCCGGCCCCACAAGGTCGTCCTTCACGTACCGGTCCATCGTGAAGATCGCGCCGTCGTACCCCTCAACGTGCGGCCGCAACATGTCCCAAACCTGCACCTGTGCGTCCGTCAGGTCGATGTGGCAGCGCCACACCCACTTGCCGTCCCGCCGTCCGGTCCGCTCCTTGATGAACGTCGGCATCGCCGCCGGCTGCGGGTCGTGGATCACGACGTAGTCGTACGATTCGTCGAAGAGATCGGCATTGAGCTTGTTGTAGTTCAACCAGACTTCCCGCATCGCCGGGGTCCAGTCGTAGTACATGCCCTGCAAGCTGTTGTGCATCGCCTTCGTGACCTGGAAGAACTCGTCGGCCCCCTTGATCACCTGCCAGTCCGCCTGCAACCCCACGTCGTTCATCAGCGGCACCAGCGTCCCCAGGATCTCCGCCACGCCGCCGCCGAACGCCGTCGCGTTCACGTGCAGCACGCGCGCCCCGCTCAGCGCCCGCCCCAGCCGCACGATCTCCTCGGTGGCCTCGTCTCCGATGATGGGGCGGTACGACTCCAGGGACTTCGGTGTTGTGGGGACCGAACCAAGCACTAGCCGTCGCTCTTCCTGTGCAACTGGTCGAGGATGCTCAGATAATCGCGTAAGTATCGGGTGATAAGGAAGCGCTCTGCGACGTGGCGGCGTCCATTCTCCCCATATTCCGCCGCCAGATCCCGATTTTCCAGCAGCCGCGACACCTCCGCTGCGAACTCCTCCGTCGTCCGGGCAACCGCGCCCGTCTTCCCGTGGATGACCTGCTCCTGCAACCCCGGCGCCGGCGCCACCACGCACGGCCGCCGCTTCCACAGCGCGTCCGAGATCCACATGCCGTATCCCTTGCGCAGGCCCTTCTGCAGCACCACCGAGGCCGCCGTCTGGAACACGTTTATCTCCACGTTGCCGATCTCGTTCCCTGGCGTCACCACGAACGCGTCCGGGTCCGCCAGCGAAAGCCGTACCAGCTCGTCGAAGCACGCCCGCGCGTTCGAGTCCTGCGGCTCCGTGAACAGCACGATCAGCAGTTGCACGTCCGGGTGCCGCTCCTGCACCAGCCGCCACGTTTCGTACACCCCCACCAGGTCGCACGCCGCGTCGCACGGCGTCACCTGGCAGATCAGCGGCCTGTCCGGGTTGATCCCGTACTGCTCCAACACCGACCGCACCAGGTCGTCCGGAAGCGGCATATTCCGCGGGCTGTTCGGGTCGATCGCCGGCGGAACGATGTGCGTCGGGATCGAAATGTCCCCGCGCGCGAACGTCGGCGCGTCGAAGATCGCCGCGTCGTACTTCTCCACGTGTTCGCGCAGCAACATCCAGACGTCATCCTGTGCCGAAGACAGGTCCAGGTGGCTGTGCGCGATCCACCGCGCCGCCTGGTTCGTTGCGCTGTACGAACGTATCGCCAGCGGCTGCGGGTCGTGTACCACGATGACGTCGAACGCCTCGGTCAGCAGATCCGCGTTCATCGACGCGTACCGCAGCCACGTGTCCGTCATCTCGTGCGTCCACTGCACCGGCGACCCGCCCAATGCCTGGTACATCGCGCGTGAGACCGCCGCCGCGTCCTCCGACGCCCGCACGACCTGCCAGTGAACGTCCAGCCCCAGATCGTTGAGCAGTGGCACCGATGAGGTGAGCAGCTCCGCCGTCCCCGTCCCGAAGCCGGTCACGCTCAGGTTCAGCACCCGCAACCCTTCCAGCGGCCGCGCCATCCGTCGCAGCTCGTCGATCGTGTCACGGCCGGCGGCTTCCGCCAGGTCGTCCAGGGCGCGGTGCGAAAGAGCGAGTGTGCCGTACATGCGGGACCTCCATAAAATCGGCGAATCAGCTCGCCCCGGCACGAGTACGGACTGAAGGAGTTGCGCGCAGCGCAACGGGTGTGGAATCAGGCTAGATCGACCGATTCCACACTGTCAATTTCCAACCGGCCCCGAGATCGTGCCATCTTCGTGAACTCCGGCGGAGACCGCACGGTTTCAACCGCCCTCGCCCTCGTCCAGCCCTGCCGTCGTCGGCAGCTTCAGCGCCCGCGCGACGCCCATCGCCGTCCCCCACACCAGCACCGCCGTCAGCGCCCCCGCCGTGATCCCCAGGAACATCGCGTTCACGATGTCCGTCTCCTGCTCCGTCCCGCGAACAGCCAGCGCCGCCATCGCCGCGTACAACGCGAACGGCGAGACCGTCACCAGCAGCGCCGCCGTGAACACATCCGCGATATCCGCCTGCCGGATCACCAGCAGCGTGGTAATCACCGACCAGCCCGCACAGCCCGCCCATAGCCAGGCCAGCACGCCCGCGCTCGCATCGCCCTCGCCCGTCGTGGGCTCCGCCAGCAGCGCCGCCCCCACGAGCTGGGCGACGAACATCGCCGCCCCGATGCTCACCAGCACCTTCCGGCGAGTCGTCAGGGGGAGTTGCGGACGGTCCTCGAATTCCATCAGCCGTCAGCCGCCGGCTCGCCCGCAAGACGCGGCCACTGCAGCAGCACGCCCGCCACCGCGCCCGTCGGCACACCCAGGAAGAGCCCGTGCGCGAGCACCAGCAGGATCGCCTGCGACCACTGCGGCCCGAACCGCTCCGCGTCGAACCGTTCGCCGCTGGCGACGTGGATGACCGCGTACACCGTTTCCGCGCCCGCCCACGTCGCGAACCCGAGGACGGCGCCTAGGAAGAAGGCGCGCCAACCCCGTCCCCCACCGTTGAGCGCCAGCGTTGTC
Organism: Dehalococcoidia bacterium; assembly: GCA_035286725.1. GTDB lineage: Bacteria > Chloroflexota > Dehalococcoidia > DSTF01 > JACRBR01 > JACRBR01. The sequence goes on from DATECV010000270.1 coordinate 12,178, forward strand.
GCCAGCACGCCGAAGCCCACCATGAACAGCAACGGTACTCGCAGCTCCCGGAAGTCCAACCACTCCGCTGCCATCCCCGCCAGCACCGCCGCCAGCGGCGCGCCCCAAACCAGCAGCGAGCTTCGGCCCGCGGCCCCCGTCGGCTGCCGGAGCCTCACCGAGACATTCGTAACCATGGCGGCATTATCGCAGCCCGACGCACCCCGGACACGCGGAGAGAGGCGCCTCTCCTCCAACGCGCCCCTCTCCTCTCAGCCCGTGGTTATCGTGGCCCGATTCGGGCCGTATTCATCATGGGCACTGTCCAGAAGGACTGATGAGCTTGGTGATGACGAGCTGGTCGCCAGAGTTCATGGCGCCGTCCTTGTTGATGTCAAAGCTCGCCAGCCGCAGCGGTGGTGTCAGCTCCCGGGGGAACTTGCTCATGGGCCCACCTGCCTTTCCTTGGCGGGGACTCCAGCGCGACAGCCGGGAAAACACGTAAGCCGACCCCACGCGGGCCGGCTCCCCCACCACACCATCCACCTCACCCGTGCACTCTGGGCCCGGCGCGCCACCAGTGTCTCAGGCGCCTATCTTTGTCCTGTCGGGACGGGCTGTCAAGGGGATGTGCGCCTTTAATGGCACAGTTTCGCTGCCGCCCAGCCGTTCTCGCTGGGCCGCCGCTCCCATGCTCGATACGCTGGCCCAATGGAGTACCGCGTCCGCGTCGAGCACGTCCGGCTGAAGTTCTCGGCCGCCCATATGGCCACCTTCGGCGGTCAGATGGAACCCCTCCACGGCCACAACTACGCCGTCACCATCGAGGTCGCCGGCAGCCTCACTGACGACGCCTGGGTCATCGACTTCGCCGCGCTGAAGAAGGCCGGCCGGGACATCTGCGACAGGCTCGACCACAAGTTCCTCCTCCAGCGCGAAAGCCCGCTCCTGGAGATCGATGAGGGCGTCAGCAACTGGAAGGTCCGCCTCGGCGACCGCGGCTTCGTCTTTCCCCGGTCCGATGTGCTCCCTCTCCCCATCGACAACACCACGGCCGAACGCCTCGCCGAATACTTCATCGCCCACTTGAAGGCCGATCTCGGCCTCGACGGCGTGTCCAACCTGACATCGATCACGGTGGGCGTCGAAGAGGCCCCCGGACAGGCCGGCTGGGTCACCGACGCCTTCTGAACGCGAAGGAAGGGCGCCACCGGTGCGCCCTTCTCCTGCTCCAGCTCTAAGCTCTCGCCGCGATCTCTACGTGCTCCCTCACGCCGTGGCTGCCGGCGGCGGCAGCGTCGCCTGCCGCTCCTTCATGCTCTTCGCCTGCCGCCTCACGATGTACGCGCCCACGGCGCCCACCGGCACCAACCACCACGAGAACGCCACCACTACCAGCACCACCGCGGCCGCACCCGCCAGCAGCTCCAGCGACGCCTCCCAGCCCTCCTGCAGCGCTTCCACCGGGCTCGTCTTGCCGTCATCTGTCTTCGGCTGCGGCTGTAGGACCGGCGGGTCCAGGTGGACCGTGATCGTCGCCAGGTCGGTCTGATTGTTCAGCAGGTTGACCCGACCCTGCACCTGCTCGATCTCGATGCGCGTCGCGTTCAGCCGGTCTTGCACCGTCAGGATCTCGTCGATCGTCGCCGCCCGTGTCAGGAACTCCATGTACTGCGCCTCCACGGCGCGCAGGCCGCGCAGCCGCGAGTCCAGATCCGTGTACTCTTCCGTCACGTCGCTCGCGTTCGACTGCTCCGCCGTCACTTCGCCGAGCTTCCGCAGCGCGACCAGCGCGTTCTGATAATTCTGGGTCGGCACGCGAATGGTGATCGACGCTGTCTGCTGTTCGTCGTCGTTGCCGAACGATGA
>DATECV010000271.1:0-9227 GCA_035286725.1 Dehalococcoidia bacterium
GCGTCGATGCCCGGCGTCTCCTTGCCGGCCATCGGGTGCCCGCCGACGAAGAACGCGTGCGCGGGCAGCGTCTCCTTCGCCCAGCGCATCACGTTCGCCTTCGTGCTGCCCGTGTCCGTCACCACCGCCCCTTCGGCCAGCACCGGCGCGATCTCTTCGAACACCGCCTTCGTCGCCAGGATCGGGCACGCGACGATCACCAACCGCGCGCCCTTCGCTGCCTCCGCGGCTGTCGCGCAATCCTCATCGATCGCCCCCAGTCGTCTGGCCCGCTGCAGCGTGTCGCGCGTGCGAGCGTTACCCGCGACTGTGATCTCCTTCAGCCCCGCCCGCTTCAGCGCCAGGCCGATCGAGCCGCCGATGAGCCCCAGGCCGATGATGGCTATCTTTTCCATGACTCCCGCTTCAGCTCACGCGTCGTCCGCCGCCTGCAACAGCGCCAGGCGCCCGTCCGGCGAGGCCGCTTCCTGCTCGCGGATCAAGCGCACGACCTCAGGATCCGCGCCGGCGCGCGCCGCGAGCTCCGCGCCGATATCCGGATGGTACCGCAGCCGCCAGAACGCGCGACGCCAGTCCGCCCCGGCTTCGCTCGCGATACGCGCATCGAGCCCCGGCGCGGCCGCGTTCAGCATCACGTGCGCCGTGCGCTGCCACAGGGCCACCCGCCCCTTCCCGCAGTCGTGCAGCAACGCCGCCGCGAAGAGTTGCGGATCCTCGCCCGCCGAAGCCCGGCGCACCCGCCCCAGCACCACGATGCCGTGTTCCTGGTCCCGCAGCATCATCGTCTCGAACAGAGCCCGCTCCGCCGGCGTCAGCCAGCGATACGCTTCTTCGCGCTCGCCCGCCGTCACCCGCGACCGCAGCGCGCCGAAGAACTGCCGTATACGGTGCCAGGCGCGGGACAGCATCAGCCGATGCCGGTAAAGGCCCGCAACAGCCAGAGCGCCGTCGGACCCATGATGTCGGCCAGCGGATAGTACGTCTCGCCGAAATAGCTGGTGATGAAGGGGATGCCGAAGAGCAGCAGCAGGAACGGCCCCAACCCGAACTGACGCAATTTCACGAACTCCTGCGCCAGCGGGTCCGGCAACAGCCCCAGCACGACCTTGAACCCGTCCAGCGGCTCCAGCGGGATCAGGTTGAACACGCCCAGGATGATGCTCAGGTACACCGCCGCGCTCAGGAACAGTCCCAGGTACTCCTCGCCGGTATTCACGCCCAGGATGCGCGTCGTGAACGGATTGATGTACGGGACCATGTCCAGTTTGATCGGCAGCGCCAGCACGAACGCCGCCACGAAGTTCGAGAGCGGCCCCGCCGCCGCGACCAGCAGCGTCGCCGTCTTGGGGCTGGTCCGCAGCCCGTACGGGTTGAACTGGACCGGCTTCCCCCACCCGAAGCCGATGAAGAGCATCATGATCGTGCCGAACGGGTCCAGGTGGGCCAGCGGGTTCAGCGTTACGCGGCCCTGGCGGGATGGCGTCTCGTCGCCCAGTCCGTGCGCCACCATGGCGTGGCAGGCCTCGTGGAACCCCACCCCGATCAGTAACGCGAACAGCGTGGACGCCACGAGCGTAAAGAACAGCGTGTTGTTGTCGCCGATGAGGTCGCTGTGGAGGAAGATCAAACGCGGGCGCCCCTCCCGGGTGCGGTGCAAACCCAGTCTAGCACGGGTCGGCGAGAACGATTGACACGTCGCGCGAGCCGCTTGACTTCCACACTGGATCTACCCATCACGCGTCGGCGTATGCTTTAGCACGGTACCATCAGGCAGCCACACGGAGGTCCAGAGTTGAGTCCCCGCCCCTACAGGCTCGGCCGTCGCGAGGCCAGCGTCGAAGAGACACGCGAGAAGGTCATCGCCGCCGCGCACGAAGTCTTCTCCGAAGCCGGGTTTTATCGCGCAAACCTCGACGACGTCGCGAAGAAGGCGGGTGTCGCCCGCGCCACCGTCTACTACCAGTTCAAGTCCAAGTTCGGCCTCCTCGAGGCCACCATCGACCACGTCCTCGAGCACGCACCCGGCGTCGAGCGCATGCGGAAGTCGCGCGAACATCCCGACGCCGTCGCCGGCATGCGGATCTACATCAGCGAGGTCTGCAAGTTCTGGGCGCACGACGACGTCTTCTTCCGCAACGTCATTGGCCTGGCCGCCGTCGATCCCGAGGCGGCGAAGGCCGTCGACCAATACGACTTCCGCCGCCGCGAACAGCTCGTCTGGCTCGCCAAGCGCCTGGAGGACCACCGCAAGCTCCGCGCTGGCATCTCCCAGAAACAGGCCATCGACACGATCTGGCTGCTTTCGAGCTTCCGCTCGTTCGACCACCTGAGGACCCGCTGCGGCCTCTCCGTCAAACGCAGCGCGGCGCTGCTCCAGGGTCTCGCCGATGGCGTGCTCGTCCCCAGCGCGCGCGCGAAAGCCCGGGCCTCCGGAGCGTAGCGCCGTCAGTCGCCCCGGCGCTCGTGCTCGTCCCCCTGCTCCTCCGCTTCGCGGCGGCGCGCCGCCTCCTCTTCGTCCTCGACTTGCGCGGAGCCGGCCTCTACGTCGCGCTTGATGTCCGCGGGCGCCGGGATGCGCGCTTCCAGCCGCTCGCCCAGCACGGCATAGTAGTTCACGCCCAGGTAGTGCAGCGGCCGCTCCTCCGGATCGGCCAGCAGCCAGGTGTCATCGAAGGCGTCCTTCTCCGCCGAGGCCGCGGCCACCTTCCCCACGAACAACGTGTGGTCGCCGATGCGGTACGCGTCGTGTACGCCGCACTCGATCCACCCGACGCACCCCTCCAGCAGCGGCGCATCCACCTTGCGCGCCCGGAACGTCGGCAGCCGGGTCAGCTCCAGCTTGTTCAGCTCCGCGCCCGAAACGCTGCCCAGGTACTGGCAGTGGTGCAGCAGCGCTCGCGTGGGAATGTTCAGCGCGAACTCCTCGCTGAACCGGATCATGTCGTGCGTGTGCCGCGCCGGGTGTACCGCCACGCCGATGAGCGGCGGATCGATGCTCAACGGCGTCACAAACGCCGCCGGCATCACGTTCCAGTTGCCGTGCCACGCGGTGGTCAGCAGCGCCACGGGCCCCCCGCCCAACAGCCGCCGCGCATCCCGCTCGTCGATTGAATGTCGCATCGCCCCGTCGTTCTCGTAGCTTCTCGGTTCTCGGTTCTCGGTTCTCGGTTCTCGTCACAGTGTCAACGAGCGCGTGCCGCCGGACAATCCTGCCCGCGCCCCGTCACTTCGAAGCCACGAAGACCGAGCGCCTCGGCGGGCTCGCGCGGCCCTCAGGTAGCATGACGGGCGGAGGATCCATGACCCGCGTGGCCTACCTCGACTGCTTCTCCGGCATCAGCGGCGACATGCTGCTGGGCGCCCTCATCGACGCCGGCCTGGACGCCGCCGCCCTCTCCGCCGAGCTGGGGAGACTCGATGTCCCCGGGTGGTCCCTGCGAGCCGAGCGCGTCTCCCGCGCCGGCATCGCCGCCATGCTCGCGCACGTCGACCTGGCCGAGGCGCCGCAGCCCCACCGCCGGCTGCCCGACGTGCTCGCCATCATTCAGCGCTCGTCTCTGCCCGCGGAGGACCGCGAGCGCGCCGCCGCCATCTTCCGCCGTCTGGCCGAGGCGGAGGCCCGCGTCCACGGCGTGCCGCCCGAGCAGATCGACTTCCACGAGGTCGGCGCCCTCGATGCCATCGTGGACGTGTGCGGCGCCGTCGCCGGCCTGCGCATGCTCGGCGTCGAGCGCGTCTACTGCTCGCCCCTGCCCGCCGGCGGCGGGACCGTGAGGGCGGCCCACGGCGAGCTGCCGGTGCCCGCGCCCGCCACGCTCGAGCTCATCGCGCTCGCGAACGCGCCCGTCGCGGCGGCGACCGCCGACCGTCCGATGGAGATGGTCACGCCCACCGGCGCCGCGATCGTCACGACGCTCGCCGCCTTCGACCGCCCCGCCATGCACGTCGAGCGCGTGGCCTACGGCGCCGGCGGCCGCAATCCGGACGGCTGGCCCAACGCGCTGCGCCTCTGGCTTGGCGAAGCCGCCGAATCCCCCCCGTCGATGCTCCTCGTCGAGACCAACATCGACGACATGAACCCCGAGATCTACGGCTACGTGCAGGAGAAGCTGTTCGCCGCCGGCGCCGCAGACGTCTGGTTCCAGCCCGTGCAGATGAAGAAGAACCGCCCCGGGATCATCGTCTCCGTCCTCTGCCCCGCCGACCGGGAGGACGCCATCGCCGCCGTGCTCCTGCGCGAGACCTCGACGCTCGGCGTCCGCGTCAGCCCCGTCTCCCGCCACGAGGCACAGCGCGAGGTCCTCGAGTTCGAGAGCACCCTCGGCCCCGCCGCCGTGAAGGTAAAGCGCCTCCCCGGCGAGCCGCCCCGCGTCGCCCCCGAATACGAAGCCTGCCGGCGCCTGGCGGAGGCGCACGGTCTGGCGCTGGCGGAGGTGTACCGGGTGGTCGAGCGCGAGGCGCTGGCGCGGATCGGGTGATCCACGAAGGAACACGAAGGGTCCACGAACAAAGGGCAAGAGCCGCGGCACTCGCCGCGGCTCTTGTGTAAACCCCTTCGTGTTCTTCGTGTTCCTTCGTGGATCCTATAGCGAGAAGCGCTCTTTGCCCTCGTACACCGCCATCGCCTCGTCGACGCTGTGGCCGCCGTACGTGATCGCCGAGATCGCGTTCGTCATCTGCACGGCCTCGTGCAGCGCCTTCTGGTGGATGTTGCGTCCGGTGGCACTGCCGTAGGCGCCGGAGACGAAGATCTGGTCGTGCAGCGTCTGCAGGAACTTGCGGACATCGGTGCTGCCGCCGCCCGCGGTGATGACGCGGGTGCGGCCCGCCGCCTTCACCGCCTCCTTGAACGCCACCGCGGGCGGCGTCCCGTCCTCCGGCTTCGGGTAGTTCACCTTCACGAAGTCAGCGCCCAGCGTCGCGCCGAGGCCGGTGGCGCCCGCGATCAGGTGCGGGTCCTGCTCCTTCGGCACCGCCTTGCCCCGCGGGTAGATCCACAGCACCGCCAGCAGCCCTGCCCGGTGCGCTTTGAAGCACGCCTGGGCCGCTTCCCGCACCTGCTCCGACTCGAACTCGCTCCCCAGATACACCGTGTACCCCACGGCCACGACGTTCACGCCGTTGTCCCGCAGCAGCAGCGCGTCATCGACCGTCACCCAGCCCAGGCTCTGCGGGTCGCGCTGCGACACCTTGATCAGGTGCGACTTCGAGTTCAGCTTCACCAGGTACGGGATCGTGGTGTAGTCCCGAGCGTACTTCGCGATGAGGCCGAGCTGCGTGGCGTAGCAGCCGATGACGCCCTCTTTCGCGATGCGGAACAGGTGCTCCGGATCGCCGTCGTCCTCGACGATCGCCGTCCCGTCGCTCAGCGTCCCGTAGAAGTCGTCGTTCAGGTGCTCGACCTTCTGGTCGCCGGCGAAGAGCATCAGCCGGCCGGTGCCCTTCGTCATGGTGTGGAAATTCTGCTCGTACAGCCCCTGCATCGCCGACGGTACGTCGGCTGGAACGTCGATCTTCGTCGCTACTGTCATCTCATCGCCTCCTTGTCGCCGGCGCGCCAGCCCGCATCTGGACGTGATACGCGGCGCCCCTTCGCGCCGCACCTGCTTCTCACTGGTCGTCTCACCCTCCCGAAACCGCTGCCGCCGCGCGGGGCTTCGCGAAGTCCGCCTTCGTGTACTCCAGCAAGTCGCTGAAGTTCTTCGCCACGATGTCCGGCTTGTAGTCCGCCGCGTGCTTCGGGTCCAGCGCGTACTTGCCCTGGAGCACGTGTACCGTCGTCAGCCGGTCCCCCAGCACCGCCTTGCTCCGCATCAGGATCCCCGGCTTGTCGTCGATGAGCACGTAGTGCTCCGCCTGGAACTGCTGCTCCACGAACGGCAAGTGCTTCTCCTTGTGCGCGAAGATCAGCACCCGCCCGTCGACCGCCTCGGTCACGCCGCACCCGTGGATCTTTGTTGGCTGGAACACGGCGTCGCCGTCGGAGACGACCACGGGCATCCCCATCTTCTTCAGGTGCAGCACCGTCTCGATCGCCCGGGGGTATACGCGGCTCCTGAAATCCCACTCGGCCAGCGCGTCGGCGGCCTCGTCCACTGCCCGGTTGTCCGGGTGCTCCGCCTTCAACCGCTTCATCTGCTCCCAAAAGTCGATGACGTCCAAATCCTTGCGCACCAGCTCGTACAGCTCCCAGAACCGCGCGGCCAACTCGGGCCCCAGGATCGCCAGCATCCGCGCCTCGATGTCCTTCTTGACGCTGTCGTTGTCGAGGATCGTGTTGTCCAGGTCAATGAGAAACACGAGGTCGCGCACGCGTGTGTTCCCTCCCAGGCTCCTGTGGCGCCCGAAGCGCCGCCGTCACATATCTTAGCTCTCCCATCGAAGAACGCGAGAGCCGCTCGGGGGTAGCAGGACACGTCAAGTAGCCCATACGACGGGCGCCGTTCGGGGGGTTCAGCGGCGGGGGCGGCCGGCTGCGGGTAGAGGGCAAACCCGGGGCGCGACATCGAGACCACGTCTCGATCGAGAGTTGCGACAGGAGCCCGTGGCCGGAACGCCAGATACACTGGCCGAGCATGGAGTCAGTCTCCCTCCCGCTCCCACACGACGCATCGACATCCCCTGGCTCGAGGGCTCCCCTTGTCTCCTGGTCCGTAAAGCATGTCGGCTGGTCGCTGCTGCTGTTCGCCGCGGTACTCTTCCTTCCGCAGATCCCGCTCGCGTTCGTCATACGCGACCTCGACCACCTGACCCGGAACGAGGCGCTCGGTGCCTGGGTTGCCAGCGGACTTTCGTTCGTCGGGATTGCGCTGGTGGCGGTCTGGTTCGCGGCCAGGAGTGGATCGCGCCCCTTTTCGCTCCTCGGGTACCGCATGCCCGCGTGGGGCACGCTCGGCTGGGCGGCTGTGGCGTTCGTCGGGGCATTCTTGATCGCCTTTGTGTACGGCGTGATCACGAAGGCCGCGGGGTGGGAGCAGAAGTGCGACGACCAGATCCCTCTGGAGATTCGCCGGGACGCGTTGCTGCTCGCGCTGTTCTCCTTTCAGGCCGTCGTGTTCGCACCCGTGGCAGAGGAGACGTACTTCCGGGGATTTGCGTTCGGTGGTATCGCCCGAAGCTGGGGTGTACCGGCGGGTATCGTTTTCAGTGGTGTTCTTTTCGGGGCTGCCCATCTGCTCGGCAACCCGTACCTGTACAAGACGTTTCCCTTGTTCGCAGCGCTCGGCATGCTCTTCGCCTTCTGCTACTCGAGGAACGGCAACATCTTTACAACGATGCTGGCGCACTTCTCCTACAATCTCGTCAGCGTCATCTTCATAGCGAGCACAACGTGCAACCGATGAACCGCATCGACGACATGTTCGCCCGCACCCGCGCCGAGGGCCGCATCGCCCTCATGCCCTTCATGACCGTTGGCTACCCCGACCTTGACACCTCCGAGCGCCTTGTCAAGGCCATGGTCGACGCGGGCGCCGACGCCATCGAGCTCGGCATCCCCTTCAGCGACCCCCTGGCCGACGGCCCCACGATTCAGAAAGCGTCCTACCGCGCCCTCCAGCAGGGGACCCACCCGCGCGACACGCTGCACGTCGTCCGCCGCCTTCGTGCCGCTGGAGTTGCCGTTCCGCTGATCCTTATGGGATACTGGAACACCTTCCTCGCCTGTGGCGAGGATCGTTTTTTCTCGGACGCGGCCGCGGCCGGCGCCGACGGGCTGATCATCGTCGATCTGCCCCCGGAGGAGTCGGACGCGACGCGGGCGCAGTGCCAGGCGGCGGGCTTGCACCTGATCTACCTGGCGGCGCCGACCTCGGACGATGCGCGCATCGACGAGATCGTGCCGAGGGCCTCGGGCTTCATCTACTGCGTCGGCGTGGTGGGTGTCACCGGGGCGCGGGCGCAGCTCTCGCAGGAGCTGCCGGACTTTCTCCGGCGCCTGCGGGCGAAGACGGACCTGCCCCTCGCGGTCGGGTTCGGGATCTCGAAGCGCGAGCACGTGGAAGGGCTTCGAGGTCTCGCCGATGCGGCCATCGTCGCGAGCGCGCTCATCGACATCGTGGAATCCTCGCCTCCCGGGGAGAGCGAGAAGAAGGTACAGGCATATGTTGAGGTGCTCACCGGCCGTCAGGAGGCCAGCACGTAACAGCTACGGCGTCCCCGTGCGGGTCCCCGGCGGCTGCGCGTGGTACTCCGCGGCCGGCGGATTTGGGCCGTATAGCTAGCGGGCGGTCGCCACGGCGGCCGGCAGAGCTGACGGCGCGGAGCACCAGTGAGTACCAACGACAACATACGTCTGCGGGGGGTCCGGGGCGCGACCACGGTCGAGTCCAACACCAGGGATGCGATCCTCAGCGCTACCCACGAACTGCTCCTCGCCCTCATCGAAGCCAACGCCATTCGGCCGGATGATGTCGCCTCCGTCTTCTTCTCGACGACGCAGGACCTGAACGCCGAATTCCCCGCCGTTGCCGCCCGTGACATGGGGTGGTCGCACGCCGCCCTCATGTGCGCGCACGAGATGTACGTCCCCGGCAGCCTGCCCATGTGCGTACGTGTGCTCTTGCACGTGAACACCGCGAAGACCCAGGACGAAGTGCGCTTCGTCTACCTCCGCGGGGCAACGGCGCTGCGGCCCGACCTGAATCCCGGCAAGTAACCAGAGTCCCGCCGAAGCGCGGGACGGAGGAGGCAAGGACGATGATGGTCATCATGAAGCCGGGGCACACCCCGGAGGAGTTCGAAGCAGTGTTATCGAGAATCCGCGAAGCCGGCCTCGACGTCCACCCCATCCAGGGCGTCGAGCGCACGGTCATCGGCGTCGTCGGCCTCGACCGCGAGCATCCCGAGCTCGCGGACGATATCGAAGTCATGCCCGGCGTCGAGGGCACCGTGCCCATCAGTTCCCCGTTCAAGCTCTGCAGCCGCGAGTTCAAGGACCACGACACGATCGTCGATATCAACGGCGTCAAGGTGGGCGAAGGCACGGTCAGCGTCATCGCCGGCCCCTGCGCCGTCGAGGGCGAAGAGCAGATCATGAGGGCCGCGCACGCCGTCAAAGCGCGCGGCGCCTCCATGCTGCGCGGCGGCGCCTTCAAGCCCCGCACCTCGCCCTACAGCTTCCGCGGCCTCGAGGTCGAGGGTCTGAAGCTGCTCGCGAAGGCCCGCGAGGCCACCGGCCTGCCCGTCGTCACGGAGGTCATGTCTGAAGCCACCGTCGGCGTCGTCGC
>DATECV010000272.1:0-5250 GCA_035286725.1 Dehalococcoidia bacterium
GAGCACAGATAACTGACAGCTGAGGACTCACACATGACACAGACAACACAGGGAAACGAACACATCCGCGCCGCGGCCGAACTGCTGCTGGCGAAGGCCCAGCACCGCGCCGAGCGCCTGCGTCAGCGGAAGGCCGCCGCCGTGGCCACGGACCTGCACGCGTTGCAGGCCGAGATGGACGAGATGGAACGCATCGAACGGCTCGCCGCGGAGACGCTGCGCGAGTTGAGTCAGAGGGCAGAGTAACCGCGGTCAGCGGAAGCACAGGAGATGAACATGGACGAGGTGGAAGTTCGACTCGAGCAAACGTTTCATGAGGCGCGGACGCACCGGGAGCGCGCTGAAGCCTTCTGGCGCCTTTGGGACCGCGAGGGAAGACTTTCGTTCTCGGTTGACCCCGACGACCCCGCTTCGGTGGCGGAGCTTGAGCGACAGCTCGACCGTGAAACGTGGGACGTGAACGTGGCCTACGAGCGTGAGCGTGACGCGCTTTCCGTCCTGACTGCTTACAGAGACTCGACTCGAACCCGAAGGGAGACGAACCGACATGGGTAAGGTAATTGGCATCGACCTCGGCACCACGAACTCCGTCGTCGCCGTCATGGAGGCGGGCGATCCCACCGTCATCCCCAACAGCGAGGGCGGGCGCATCACGCCGTCCGTCGTCGCCGTCAGCAAGAGCGGCGAGCGCCTCGTCGGCACCGTCGCCAAGCGCCAGGCGGTCACGAACCCGGACAACACCATCTACTCGGTGAAGCGCCTGATGGGCCGAAAGTTTGAGGACGCCGAGGTCCAGCGCGATATCAGCCTGATGGGCTACAAGATCGAGCGCGCGGGCAACGGCGACGCGCAGGTGGCCATGGGCGGCCGCAGCTACAGCCCGCCCGAGGTCAGCGCCATGATCCTGCAGAAGCTGAAGGCCGACGCCGAGGCCTACCTGGGCGAGCCCGTCACCGAGGCCGTCATCACCGTCCCCGCGTACTTCAACGATGCTCAGCGCCAGGCCACGAAGGACGCCGGCAAGATCGCCGGCCTCGAGGTTCTGCGCATCATCAACGAGCCGACCGCCGCGTCGCTGGCCTACGGCCTGGACAAGAAGGGCGAGGAGGTCATCGCCGTCTACGACCTGGGTGGCGGCACCTTCGACATCTCGATCCTCGAGCTGGGCGAGGGCACCTTCCAGGTGAAGTCCACCAACGGCGATACGCACCTGGGCGGCGACGACTTCGACCAGCGCGTCATCGACTTCCTGGTGACCGAGTTCAAGCGCGAGCAGGGCATCGACCTGAAGCAGGACCGCATGGCGCTCCAGCGGCTGAAAGAGGCGGCGGAGAAGGCGAAGATCGAGCTCTCCTCGGCCCAGCAGACGGAGGTGAACCTGCCGTTCATCACCGCCGATGCCGAGGGCCCCAAGCACATGGCCATCACGATCACGCGCGCCAAGCTCGAGCAGCTCGTGGGCGAGCTGGTCGAGAACACGCTGGTGCCGCTGCGCTCCGCGCTCCAGGACGCGGGCGTCACCGCCGCGCAGATCGACGAGGTGGTGCTCGTCGGCGGTCAGACGCGCATGCCGCTCGTGCAGGAGAAGGTGCGCCAGTTCTTCGGCAAGGACCCCCACAAGGGTGTGAACCCGGACGAGGTCGTCGCCATCGGCGCCGCGATCCAGGCCGGTGTGTTGAAGGGCGAGGTGCGCGACGTCCTGCTGCTCGACGTTACGCCCCTGACGCTCGGTATCGAGACGCTGGGCGGCGTCGCCACGCCGCTCATCACCCGCAACACCACCATCCCGACCAGCAAGTCCCAGGTGTTCTCGACAGCCGCGGACAATCAGCCCTCGGTCGAGATCCACGTGCTCCAGGGCGAGCGCGCGATGGCGGCCGACAACAAGTCGCTGGGCCGCTTCATCCTCGACGGCATCCTGCCGGCGCCGCGGGGCGTGCCCCAGGTCGAGGTGACGTTCGACCTGGACGCCAACGGCATCCTCAACGTGTCCGCGCGCGACAAGGCCACCGGCAAGGAGCAGAAAATCACCATCACCGCGGGTGGCGGCCTCTCGAAGGAGGAGGTCGAGCGCCTGCAGAAGGAGGCGGAGCTGCACGCGTCCGAGGACAAGCAGCGCCGCGAGGAGATCGAGGTCCGCAACACCGCCGACAGCATGGCCTATCAGGCCGAGAAGACGGTGCGCGAGAACGCGGACAAGATCCCCGACGAGCTGAAGTCGGAGGTCGAAGGCAAGGTGGCCGCCGTCCGCAGCGCCCTGCAGTCGGGCACCACCGACACCATCCGCTCCGCGACGAACGAGCTGGGTGAGGCCATGCAGCGCATCGGCCAGGCCGTGTACGGCGCGCAGGGCGCCCCCGGCCCCGACGGCGCCGGTCCCGAGGGTGAGCCTGGCGCCGAGAGCCCCGCAGAAGAAGGCACCGTCGAGGGCGAGTTCCGAGAGGTCTAGGCAGGGAGTAGGGGATGAGCACCGAATGGGGCGCCCACGATTCGTGGTGTCCCTCTTCCTTTGCCGCTGATACTGGTTCCATCTGTAGGGCGGGCTTTTCAGCCCGCCCGTCGTTCGTCTCCGGTGGACCAACCAGCACCCCACGCCGTCGCGCTTCGTCGCCGTCAGGCCTGATCCAGCAGCTTCGCCAGCCGCTTCGGCGCCGTCATGCGATAGCTATCGACGATGAGATCGCGCACCAGCTCCCAGTCCGGCGCCCCGTGCAGCCGCATCCCGATCCATCCCTTCGGTCCCACGTACGGCGGCGCGAAGAAGCGGTCCGGATCGCTTCCAACTAACACCCCTTGCGCGCCCGGCGGCGCCTTGCACCAGATCGCCGTCCGCCCGTCGTCGTTCTCCGGTGCCATCACGAAGATCTTGTCCCGCACCCGGAACGTCGGCGTCGTATGCCCGCCGAAGACCTGCTCGTGCGCCTCCGGCAGCGCCAGGCAGATCTCCCGCACGCGGGCCAGCGGCGTCTTGCGCGCCATCAGCCCATCGCCGCCGGATCAAAGTCCGGGTTCGGCGTCATCAGGTTCCACCGATGCCCGAACGGATCGATCAGCCACCCACCGCGCCCGTACGGCGCCTCGGTGATCGGCCGTTCCACGCGCGCGCCGGCGCCGATCGCCCGGCCCCAGGCGGCGTCCACGTCCGCTACCCCCAACACGAACGACACCGAGCTCCCCTTCAGCGTCTTCGGCGAGAGCACGTTGTAGTCCGCCCACTCGTCCGAGAGAAACAGCACCGTCTCCCCGATCACCAGCTCCGCGTGCCCGATCCGCCCGTCGGTATCGATGCGGTAGCGCTCCTCCGCCCCGAACGCCTTCTTGTAGAACTCGATCGCCTCCGCCGCGCCGTTCGCGCAGAGGTACGCGGTGACCCTCCCGTACCCGTTCTTCCCTGTCATGTTCGTCGCTCCTGCTGACTTGTCGCCCGCTAGGCGGGGATCTCCGGCCGGTAGCTGCCAAAGCTCCACTCGTGCCCCTCCGGGTCTCGGGCCGAGTAGCCGCTCCCGCCGTAATCCTTCGTCTCCAGCTTCCGCGTGATCTCCGCGCCCGCCGCCTTCGCGCGCTCGTAGTGGCCCTGCACATCGGCGTTGTCGATGGCGACATACACCGACTGCGTGTAGCCGCCGGCGTCGCGCGGGCTCTTGGCCCCGGTCATGTTCCCCGCGCCGATGTCCCCGGCCATGATCGCCACCCGTCCCAGGTTCAGCTCAGCATGCACGACACGCCCGTCCTCGTCCGGCACAACTATGATTCGCTGGAACCCGAACGCCCGCTCCAGCCAGTCGATGGCGGCCTTCGCATCCTGATAGAACAGGCAGGGATAGATCGCCGCGGTCTTGTACTCCATGACGCTGCTCCTTTCACCGTGGAAGGAGCATACGTCTCATGGCGGCCGGCGTCTTGTATGGAAGTTACCTGTCAGTCTTCCAGCCCGTCGGGCAACCGGCGCGTCAGGTACTCGCCCGGCGTCACGCCCGTGAATTCGCGAAAGTCGCGGATGAAGTGCGCCTGGTCGTAGTACCCGCACCGCACGGCCATCTCGCTCCAGTGGAGCTCCGCGCCCGACTCGATCGTCTCCAGTGCCTGCTTGAAGCGCAGGACGCGCGCCAGCGTCTTTGGCGCCATGCCGATCTGCTCGCGAAACTGCGCGATCAGGTGCTTGCGGCTCCACCCGATCTCGGCAGCCAACTGACCGATGCCGACGCTTCCCGCGCTTGCCTGCAGCCGCCCCCATGCCCACGCCACGGCAGGTGACGCGGGTCGTGCGTGAGAGATTCGCTCGGCGATGAACGCTTCCGCAATGGCGAAGCGCCCCTGCCAGCTCTCCTTCGCGATAAGGCGTTCTCGCAGCTCATTCGCCTGCTTGCCGAAGATGTCCTCCAGCTCGACCGACCGGTTCGCCAGCTCCGACATCGGTCGCTGTAGAAACAGGTACGCGCCGATCGGTGTGAAGTCGATCTGCATACCCACCTGGTCGCCCTCGGAGACCGTCGTTGCGTAGCTGTCGTGCAGACCCGCGATGAATGAACGCCGCGGCACGGCCGTACCGCCATGTTCTTCGGGAACGCCCAGCTCATCACCCAGCAGGATGATCATCGGCACGATGCCCGTCGGAGGGTGACGCCGTCTCGAGGCCCCCTGCGTCGAGATCGAGTAGCCGGCATACGGCCGGGAGATGAGCGGACGAAGCCGCGGCTCAGCCCGCTGGAAATGGATCTCGGAACGGACCCCTTGTTCGTCCCGTCGCTCCACCGTGATCTCAGGGTGCATGACAAGCAGGCTAGTGCCGCAAGCCCCATCTCGGCAACCAGAGCCTGACAATTGATGTCAGCATGAATCCGTCCTCTGTGACCCGGCGCTGGCGCCTCCTCGCGTGCGGTGTAAGATCGCCCGTACGCGAGGAGGCGCGCCCACATGGAAGTTCCCCTGCTGGTCAACGACTTTCTCCGCAGAGCCGCCAAGCTCTACGGCGGCAAGACCGCCATCGTCGATGGCGACAACCGCTTCACCTATCGTGACTTCCAGGCGCGCGCCAACCGGCTCTCCCACGCCCTCCTCGCCCTCGGCATCGTCAAGGGCGACCGCGTCTGCATCCTCAGCCCCAACTCCCACTTCTTCCTCGAGAGCTACTACGGCGTCTCGCAGATCGGCGCCATCATCGTCCCCCTGAACTACCGCCTCGCCGCCGCCGACCACGAGTACATCATCAACCACGCCGGCGTCACCTGCGTCCTCGTCGACTACGACTAC
>DATECV010000273.1:0-5725 GCA_035286725.1 Dehalococcoidia bacterium
GGCACGATGCTCACCTCATCGCCGGGCTTCAGGGCCGTCGCCAGGTTGTCGAGAAAGCGCACGTCCTCGCCGTTCACGTAGATGTTCACGAAGCGGCGGATCTGGCCGGTCTCATCAACGATGCGTTCCTTGATCCCGGGAAAGTCCGATTCGAGCCGCTCGACCGCCTCGCTTAACGACTGTGCGTCCGTGTTCACCACGTCCACCTCGTTCGTCAGCTTCCGCAGCGGCATTGGTATCCGTATTGATGCCATCGTTCATCCTCGTCCGTCTACTCACACGCGGGCGCTAGCCCTCGACAATGTCGCCTTGCACGGGGTCGACTCGCACGCCTTTCGCCGTCACCCACTCGAGCGATCGCTCGATCTCCTCGATCGGTCCGTCCATCTCCAGCACGACCCAACCCCGATCCTCGGTCACATCGGCGCGCCGCACGTTGGTCACGATGTTGAACTGCTTCCCCAACTCGTAGATGATCGGGAGCGTAATCAGCTCCTGCGGAAACGTGAACTTCACCCGTTGCTTCGCCATGATCTCCTCCTCAGGGGGAGGTCGTACGCCGCCCGGCGCCGTCCATTTGCGCCTGTCTGTCGGCGCGTGGCGGCCCGGCTTACAACCTACAACCTATCACGTACAGCCTCGTCAGACCGCGGCGGCGGCATCCCGAGACGCAGCCCGCTCGCCAAGCTTCGCCTCGAACGACGCCATCGTCGGATCGATGTGCAGCGGCAGCTCCAGCGCGTCCTCGATCGCCTCCTGCGTCTTCAGCCCGCTGCCGGTGATGTACGCCACCGTCAGCTCGTCGGGAGCGATCTTCCCGTCCAGGGCCAGCTTCTTCAGCCCCGCGATTACCACGCCGCCCGCCGTCTCCGCGAAGATACCCTCGCTCTCGGCCAGCAGCTTGATCCCCTCGACGATCTCCTCGTCTTCAGAGGCCACGCCGTATCCGCCGCTCTCCTCCATCACCTGCAAGGCGTAGTACCCGTCCGCCGGGTTGCCGATCGCCAGCGACTTCGCGATCGTCTTTGGCCGCACCGGACGGATGTTGTGCGTGTGACTCTCGTACGCGGTCACGATCGGCGAACACCCCCGCGCCTGCGCGCCCGACATCTTCGTCTGCACGCTGTCGATGAGCCACAGCTTCGACAGCTCCTGCAGCCCCTTCCAGATCTTCACATACAGCGACCCCGAGGCCATCGGCACCACCACGTGCTCCGGCGCACGCCACCCCAGCTGCTCCGCCACCTCGTACGCCAGCGTCTTGCTGCCTTCCGAGTAGTACGGCCGCATGTTGATGTTCACGAACGCCCACCGGCGGCCGCCCGGCGTGCGCTCCTGGTACTTGTCGGCCAGTTCGCTGCATAGGCGGTTCACATCATCGTAGTTGCCATCCACGGCAACCAGCGTCGCGCCGTAGACGCTGCTCCCGACGATCTTCCCGCGCTCCAGGTCCGACGGGATGAAGACGTACGCCTCCAGACCGGCCGATGCTGCGTGCGCTGCCACGCTGTTCGCCAGGTTGCCGGTCGAAGCGCACGCCAGCGTCTTGAACCCGAACTCGCGCGCCTTCGTCGCCGCGACGGTTACGACGCGGTCCTTGAACGACCAGGTGGGATTGGCGCAGTCGTTCTTGATCCAGAGGTTCTTCAGGCCGAGGTGCTCGCCCAGATTCTTCGCGCGCACCAGGGGAGTGAACCCCGCATTGATGTCGACCGCGTACTCGGGGTCGGCGGGAAGCAGGTCGGCGTATCGCCAGACCGAGTTGGGACCGCGTTCGATCGTCTCGCGGGTGATGTTCCGGTGCATGGCCTCGTAGTCGTAGGCGACCTCGAGCGGGCCGAAGCAAAACTCGCACACGTGCAGCGGTTCGAGCGCGTATTCGCGCCCGCACTCGCGGCATCGAAGGGCTTTGGTATAGGGCATGTCGGCGTACCTCCTGGTGGGGGCGCCGCGCTTGAGTCAGTGGGCTGGCCAGGGTGGCCGCCCGCGCGGCAGCACGGGATGCGGATCTATCCCATCCGGGCGCCCCGGCTCTCCCGGGGCTGGAGCATCACCATACTGAGGAGGTTCATCTGCGCCACGATTGTGTCTGTGTGCGTCTGCGTCAATACATAATCCGCCCGCAGGCGGATTTGGCTAAGGCTAGCAGCGTTTCGCCGCGACTGTCAAATCGGCGCAGGCGGCCGGTCAACCGGTCGGTGCGCTGTAGATTCAGGTCAGCCGCGATCAGATTCAATTGTTCGGCAGTTTCGGGTTAGCTCGTCAGCCCGGTCAGCTTTCGGATTCAATTGCTCGGCAGTTTTCGGTTTTCCGGCGGCCGGGCGGGCCTCCCAGTAGACCGGGTGTGCGCGGGTACGCCGGACGGTGCACGGACGAGGGTAGGGGGCGGGCGGTCATAGCTCCAAGCGGAGCGGATCACTTTTCGAGAGATTGCCGACGGTACCTGACAGGGTGCGGCCGTACACTGCGGCCATGACGCCCGCCATCGAGATCAACGGGGTCGAGAAGTCGTACGGGGCGACGCGGGCGCTCACGGGCATCGACCTGCGCGTGGAGCCGGGGCGGATTTTCGGGTTCCTGGGGCCGAACGGCGCGGGGAAGACGACGATGATCCGCATTCTGTTGGACCTGATCCGGCCGGACGCGGGGACGGCGACGGTGCTGGGGTTCGACTGTCAGCGGCAGTCGATCGAGGTGCGGCGCCGGGTGGGGTACCTGCCGGGGGACCTGCGGCTGTACGAGGGGATGCGGGGCGACGAGTTCCTGGACTTCATCGACTCGTTCCGGCCGGAGAAACGCGATGCGGCGTACCGGCGCGCGCTGGTGGAGCGGATGGAGCTGGACCTTTCGCGGCGGATCCGGGCGCTCTCCAAGGGGAACCGGCAGAAGCTGGGGCTGGTGCAGGCGCTGTTGCACCGGCCGGAACTGCTGGTGTTGGACGAGCCGACGTCGGGGCTGGACCCGCTGGTGCAGGACGAGGTGGTGGGGATCCTGGAGGCGTGCGCGGCGGAAGGCCGGACCGTGTTCTTTTCGTCTCACGTGCTGCCCGAGGTGGAGAAGATCAGCCAGTCGGTGGCGATCATCCGGGCGGGGAAGATCGTGGCGGTGGAGGAGGTGGCGAAGCTGAAGTCGCGGAGCGTACACGTGATCGAGGTGACGTTCGCGACGGCGCCGCCGCACGGGCTGTTCGCGCTGCCGGGCGTCCGGGAGCTGCGGCGCGACGGGACGACGGTACACCTGCAAGCGCACGACGGGCTGGACGCGGTGCTGAAGGCGATCGCGACGCAGCGGGTGCTGGACCTGCGGACGCAGCAGCCGAGCCTGGAGGACGTGTTCCTGTCGTTTTACACGGAAGGCGAGACACAGGAGGAGGCGCAGCGTGCCTCCGCTTAACGTGTTCGCGAAGTCGTTGCGCGACCAAAAGTGGCAGATCGCCGGCTTCGGGCTGGCGCTGGCGGCGATGTCGTCGACATCGGTGTGGTTGTGGCCGAGCGTGCGTGACTCACTGCAGAACTTCGAGATCCCGGCGGCGGCCCGGGCGTTCCTGGGGAGCGACCTGGACTTCGCGACGGGTGCGGGATACCTGAGCGGGCGGTACTTCGGATGGACGGAGATCCTGGCGATCGTCTACGTGATCATCGCGGGCACGGGCGCGATCGCGGGGGAAGAGAGCGCGAGCACGATCGACCTGTTGCTGGCGCAGCCGGTGAGCAGGCGGGCGGTGCTGCTGCAGAAGCTGGCGGCGACGGCGCTGGGGGCGGCGCTGATCATCTTCGGCGGGTACGTGGGGTTCCTTGTCTCGGTGCCGACCGTGGACATGGAAGTACCGCTGAGCGACCTGGCGGTCGGATGCGCGAACATGGTGCCGATCGTGCTGTTCTTCTTCGCGCTGTCGTTGTGGGCGGGTGCGGTGGCGCCGAACCGGGGGATCGCGGCGGGGTTCGTCATCGGGATCACGACGGCGACCTACTTCGTGTTCACGCTGGCGAACGGCGTGGAGTCGCTGGAGCCGATCAGGTACGCGACGCCGTTCTACTACTACGGGGCGGGGCGGCCGCTGGTGTACGGCGTAACGTGGTGGCACGTGGGACTGCTGCTGGGGACCTCGGCCGTGCTGGTGGCGCTCACATTGCGGACGTTCGAGCGGCGGGACGTGAGCGCGGGCGGGGCGACGGATCTGGGGTTGGGGAGCGTGTTGCGACGGATCGCGGCGCTGCGGACGGGGGTCTGACCAGGGCCTGGGAGTGGGGATTAGGTGCTAGAGTGCGGCAACTACGAAGCGGGTGCCGACGCTGTTGACGACGAAGGCATCCGGCATGGCGAGGGAGATGGCGCGGACGGCCTCGAAGCCGGTGCAGTGGCCGGGGACGATCATGCCGGGGCTGAAGGCGGCGAGCGCCGCGACGGTCTGGGGCAGGATGGGGGCGAAGAGCGGTCCGCCGAGGTGGAACCCACCGACGATGGCGGCAACCTCGTCGACGCCGGTGAGTTTCTTCGCGTAGCGCGCGATGTTGACGATGCCGGCGTGGCCGCAGCCGGTGAGCACGACGAGCCCTTTGTCACGCACTTTGGCGATCAGCGCCTGATCGTCGAAGATCAGCGGGTCAGGCGTCCAGTCGCCATCGCGCCAGGCCTCGTGGATGGCGAACCCCTTCTCGAACTCGGTTGTGCGGTCCACCTCGCCGGTGATGAGGACGGAGTTGTCGAGCAGGAGCGACGGCTGGCGCTGCTCGACGATTTCGAAGCCGGCGCCCTGCACGGCGCTCTTGCTCGGCACCGGCAGCTCGAAGGCGCCTGCCGGGAAGCGGGCGCGACGGCGCAGCCAGAAGTCGGGGTGGAGGAGCATGGGTACACGGGGCGTGCCGTGCTCCTTCGCGAGGCCGTGCAGGCCGCCGACGTGGTCGAAGTGGCCGTGGCTCATGACGATGCCCTCGACGTCGGCGAGCGACACCTGGAGGGCGTGAAGGTTGTGCGCGAGGCCATCAACGCTGAGGCCGGCGTCGAAGAGGAGACGGCGTGTGCGGCCGCCCTTCGTGATGGTGGCAAGGGCGGAGTAACCGTGCTCGGCGACAAGCATCTCGGGGAGCTTTGGGTCGAGGAAGAACGGGGCCTCGACCATGGGGCGGCCGGCGGGGGACATGGGCGGACGGACGGCGCGCTCTTGGGACTGAAGCAGCATGTCCCACTGGTTGTCGACGAGCGTGGTGATCTCGACGCTGTCGACGGGCTCGAGGGCGATGCGTTCGAGGGGCATGAGCCATGCTAGCAGGCGGACTGGAATTCACCACAGAGACACCGAGGGCGCTGAGGTCTCCCTGTGGTTTTGTAGAGGCGGGGGCGGCGCTCTCGCATGAACGGGGCGCAGGAGGCCGGTTCAACGGCGTGTCGGGATGCGTGACCGGCAGGCGCAGCAGGCTGCGCTCCTACGATCGGCGGCAGCCATAATGGTGCTGTGAGTGCTGATTGTTATGCCGCGCCCTCGCTTCGTATCGGGCCGCGCACCTTCGTGTGGGGGGCGCGGACGTACGTGATGGGGGTGATCAACGTGTCGCCGGAGTCTTTCTCCGGCGATGGCCTCGCGACGGCAGCGGCGGCGGTCGAGCAGGCGCGGCGGTTCGCGGACGAGGGGGCGGACGTGTTGGACGTGGGAGGGCAATCGACGCGCCCGGGGGCGAACAAGACCGAGGCGGGGTTCGATGAGATCTCGCCGGAGGAGGAGATCCGG
>DATECV010000274.1:0-2445 GCA_035286725.1 Dehalococcoidia bacterium
GGCTCCAGTTGACGCCTAAGCGCACGCACCCAATCTCGGGTGCGTGTTCTGTTTGCGGCGTGGCTCGGCGCATGGCTATCAGCACCCGGTGTCCTTCCGCGCCTGCGACAGCAGCTCCGTGAACGCGGCGTGCTCCGCCGAACCCACCACCTCCAGGCCCGGCAGCGGCTGCGCCAGGGCCCGCTCCTTCAGCGCCAGCACGCGCGCCACCGACGCGTCGACGCGCTCCTCACTGATGCGGCCGGCACGCACGGCGCCCAACAACGCCTGCGCCGCGGCCACGCCGCCGTCTGCGTCCGCGTACAGCACGATGTCGGCGCCCGCCTCGATCGCCCGCACGGCGGCTTCCCCGGCGTCCCAGCGGTTCGACACCGCCCCCATCTCCAGCGCATCCGTGGCCACCACGCCTTCGAAGCCCAAACTCGCGCGCAGGAAATCGACCGTGGGCTTCGACAGCGACGCCGGGATCCCCGCCGGGTCAAGCGTCGTGTAGTCCACGTTCGACGTCATCATCAGGTCCGTCTCGCTGGCGGCGGCACGAAACGGCGGCAGGTCGTCCGCTTCCAGCTCCGCCAGTGTCTTCTCCACCACGATGCGCCCGTCGTGCGAGTCGCCGCCGGCCGAGCCGTGCCCCGGGAAGTGCTTCGTCGTCGCAAGCACGCCGGCCTGGTGCAGCCCCTCGATGTACGCCAGCACCATGGGCGTCACCGCGTCCGGCGTCGTACCGTACGCCCGGTCGCCGATGACCGTGTTCTCCGGATTCGTCAGCACGTCGGCCACGGGCGCGAGGTTGACGTTGATCCCGACGGCCAGCATCTCGCGCCCCGTCACCAGCGCCGACTGCCGCGCGAACTCCGTCTGGCCGATGCACCCGATGACGGCCGCCGCGGGCATCTGCGTGAACGGCGGGCCCAGGCGGATCACCCGGCCGCCCTCCTGGTCGATCGCGATCAGCATGCCCGCGCCGTTCGCGTCCTGTGCCATCGCCTGCAGCCCCGACGTCAGCGACAGCACCTGCTGGGGCGACTCCACGTTGTCCGCCAGCAGCACCATGTTCCCGATGTGGTACACGCGCACCAGCTCCGCCGCGCCCTCGGCCGCGGTCCCGGCCATGCGCGGCATGACGAGCTGGCCGATTTTCACGTCCAGCGGCATCCGGGCGCCGGGCGTCTCTGTCGCCACCGGCTCGCCGGTCGGCGGTCCCACCGTCGCCGCCGGGGCGACGATGCCGTTGCCCGCGTCTTCGTCCAGCAGCGTGCGCGTGACGACGAATCCCAGCACGAACACAGCGACGACGGCCACGAGGATCGCCAGCGCCAGGTACTGGGGGTTCATCGCCTTCTCTGTGCTCCTCCTCACGTCCGCCTCCCGGATCCACGCCTTCGGCCCGCGCCGGCCTCAGTATCCGTGATACGCGGCTGTGCCCGAACGGCCCGGATCGCGATGCCGTTCATCCATACACACCCGGGATGCCACGCCTATACCATGACGGGCATATCGCCGGACAACCCAGGAGCGAGAAGCGTGCTCGGTCTCCCATCGCCCGAACGCCGCCGCCGTTACGCCGAGGTCACAACGGCGCTCGCCCGGCACGGCATGGGCGCGCTCGCCCTGCGTCTGGGGCTGGAGCGGTTGAACCCGGCGCGCCTCTTCGCGGGCGGCGCCGCGCCCTCGCACACGACGGCGGCGCACGTCCGCCTCGTGCTCGAGGAGCTGGGCACGACGGCGATCAAGCTGGGCCAGGTGCTGAGCGCGCGTCCCGACCTGCTTCCGGCCGACTACGTCGCCGAGCTGGAGAAGCTGCGCGACCGCGTCCCGCCCGTCGATGCCGGCGCCATCATCGAGATCGTCGAGCGCGAGCTGGGGGCGCCGCTGGACTCCGTGTTCGCCACGTTCGAGCGCGAACCGCTGGCCGCGGCGTCCATCGGCCAGGTACACGGCGCCACGCTGCTCGACGGCACGCGCGTCGCCGTGAAAGTGCGCAAGCCCGGGGTGGCCGAGGCGGTGGCCATCGACCTCGCGATCCTCGCCGACCTGGCGAAGCGTGCCGTGCGCGCCGAGATCTTTCCCCAGGGCTATGATCTCGAGGCGCTCGTCGACGAGTTCGGCTGGACGCTCCGCGCCGAGCTGGACTACGTGCGCGAGGGACACAACGCCGACCGCCTGCGCGAGATCCTCGCCGAGGACGCGCGCATCATCGTCCCGCGCATCCACTGGGAGCACACCACGGGCGCGGTGCTCTGCATGGACCGCATCGACGGCACACCTATCTCACGCGTGGACGACCTCCGCGCCTCCGGCATCGACCTGCCCGCGCTGGCGCTGGCCAACGCCGGGATGCTGATGAAGGAAGTGTTCCAGGCCGGCTTCTTCCACGCCGACCCGCACCCGGGCAACTTCCTGGTGCTGCCCGACGGCCGCACCGCCGTCCTGGATTTCGGCATG
>DATECV010000275.1:0-4524 GCA_035286725.1 Dehalococcoidia bacterium
CCGTGTCCGCAGCATCGAACCGATGATCTCGCCCTCGTGCGTCAGGTCCGCCCGCGAACCGCGCGGCCCCGCCACCGTCCCCTGCTCGCCAAGGAGCCGCGACTTCGCGACGCCGATCGCCGGTATGTCGAGCAGTAGCCCCAGGTGGCACGCGAACCCGAACCGCCGCGGGTGCGCGTACCCGTGCCCGTCCACCATCAGCAGGTCCGGCGCCGACCGCAGCCGCTCGAACGCCGCCAGCAGCACCGGCGTCTCCCGGAACGACAACAACCCCGGCACGTACGGGAACGTCACCGGCATTTCCACCGTCACCTGCTCCACCACCTCCAGCGACGGCCACGCCAGTACCGCGACCGCCCCCACCGCGCGCCCATTCGGCTTGTCGAACGCGCAGTCCGCCCCCGCAATCAGTTTCACGTTGCGCTCGGACGGCGAACCCCGCCGCACCACGCGCGCCGCAAGCTCCCGCTGCAGCGCCACCGCCTCACTCGGACTCAAATCCCACGGATGCAGAGGCGCAACCTTCACCCGCAGAGTCTACGCCCCACAGCGCTGGCCGCCGTCGCGCCGTCCCCGGGCGAAGTGCTATCGTGCTGGAAATTGGCGGGGCTCGCTTCCAGCGCCCAGCCTCCAGCATCCAGGTTCCAGACCGTGAACAAGCTCGGCGTCACCTACCACCCCAAATCCGATGTCGCGCGCAGCGTGGCCGAGCAGGTCCGCGTGCGCGCCTCCGCCTCCGTGCCCGACGTCTGGATGGCCTCCGCCTGGGACGACGACGCGCGCGACCAGCACATCCCCGGCACCGATCTCGTGATCTGCTGCGGCGGCGACGGCACAGTGCTGCGCGCCGCCCGCGCCGTGATCCCCCACCCGATTACGCTGCTGGGCGTGAACCTGGGGCGCATCGGCTTCCTCACGGAGGTCACGCCGCCGGAGCTGTTCGAGCGCTTCGACGCCATCCTGGCCGGCGAGGGGCGCGTCGAGCAGCGGGCCATGATGCACACCGAGACCGTCAGCGACGGCCAGACATCCAGCGCCCACTTCGACGCCCTCAACGACGTCGTCGTCGGCCGCGCCGCCATCGGCCGCACGGTGCAGTTCACAGTCCGCACCGACCACACCACCCTGGGCTCCTATCGCGCCGACGGCGTCATCATCGCCACCGCCACCGGCAGCACCGCGTACTCGTTGAGCGTCGGCGGCCCCATCCTCCACCCCGAATCGCGCGAGATCCTCGTCACGCCCGTCGCCCCCCACCTCGCCCCGGCCAACAGCATCGTCTTGCCGGAAGGATCGATCGTCGAGGTCGAGATCGCGCGCGGCCAGAAGGCCATCGCCAGCGTCGACGGCGAGCCCGACATGGACCTCGCGGGCGGCGACATCGTCCGCGTCCGCACCAGCAAGCACACCGCCCGCTTCCTCCGCTTCGGCCCCCCCGGCACCTTCTTCACCAGAGTAGGCCGCCGCCTCAACTGGCTCTCCGAGTAGCCGTCCCCAGTAGCGGCGGAGCTTCTCGCAGAGTCGCCGTAGGAGACAGCTCCGCTCAGTGCAGCAAGTCCAGCCAGTCGTCTCATGCGACAGCGCCACCGCCGCCTCACCCAGGATCCCGGACGAACCTCTGTGCCCTCTGCGTCTCTCTGTGGTGCATTCCCTTCTGGTAACATCGAAGGTGACCACAGCAACCACCTGGCAGCTCACCCGCGCCGAGATCTCCGACGCCCAGGCCATCCACGATCTGGTCAACGCCTTCGCGCGCAAGGGCGAGATGCTGCCTCGCACCATGGCCGAGGTGTACGAGAACCTGCGCGACTTCTACGTCGTGCGCGACGACGCCGGGGCGACCGTCGCGTGCGGCGGGCTGCACATCCTCTGGGCCGACCTCGCCGAGATCAAATCGCTTGCCGTCCGCGAGGACTTGCAGGGGCACGGGCTGGGGCAGCGCATCGTCAACGCCTGCCTCGACGAGGCGCGACAGATCGGCCTGACCACCGCCTTCGCGCTCACCTACCGCCCAGGCTTCTTCGAGAAGCTCGGCTTCACCCAGGCCGACGTCATGACCCTCCCCCGCAAAGTCTGGGGCGAGTGCTACCGCTGCCCCAAGTTCCCCGGCTGCAACGAGATCGCCATGGTGCGCTCCCTCCACGCCGGACCGTAGCGCGGGCTTTTCTCGCAGAGTCGCCGAAGGAGACAGCCCGCGCGGCCACCACGCCAGCGTTCGCATTCCAGGAGCAGAGCTCTCCCTGTCCCCTGTCCCCCTGTCCCTCAGACCTCCACCACCTGCAACGCCGCGTCCTCCGCCCGCCCTCGTCCCTCCGCCGCAAGCCACGCCAGGTAGTTCGCCCCTGCAACCACCAGGATGACCACTGCCATCACGCCGAACGACACGCGCAACGAGTACGCGGCCAGCATCCCCGCGGCCGCGCTCATCGCCCCCATCACCAGCGACACCCCCATCGGCGCCACCGACAGCACCGTTGCGCGCACGTGCGACTCTGTGCGCTCGTTCACGTACGCGCCGATCGCCGGCATCGCGATCGCCATCCCCGCCATCGCAACGCCCAGCCCGGCGAAGGCCGTGACATGGTCGATGGTCGCCAGCCACAGCAGCCCGGCGACCGTCGCCGCGACCGCGATCGCCAGCGTCGACGGCAGGCCGATGCGGCGTGTCAGCCGCCCGCTGACCAGTCCGGCGCCCGTCCGCGCGAGATGCACCGGGATCGCCAGCACGCCGAACATCGCCAGCGGAACGTCGTGCGCGGCGAGAAACGGCTGCGCCAGCAGGAAAAACGCCGGCGCCGCGGCGCTCAACGCGATCTCCAGCAAGACGATGCTGCGCAGGCGCGCATCGTGCGCGACCGCGCGCACCCCCGACCGCAGCGTCTGCACGATGCTCATCTCGACGTGGCGGCGCCGCGGCGGCTCGTCCATCAACGCCATCACCGGCGCCGCCAGCGCGAACGGGACCAGCGCGGCGAGGATGGCGACCTGCAGCGTGGTGACCTGTGCCAGCACACCGCCGGCCAGCCCGCCCGCCAGCAGCGACACCGTGCCCAGCGCGAAGTACATGCCCAGCCGGTCGCTGTACTCCTGCTCGCGCTCGCCCGCCGCCAGCGTGTCGTACAGGAACGCCTCGTCGTTGCCCGAGCGGAACGCCAGCCCGGCCGACCAGATCACGTACGAGATCACGAGCAGCGTGAAGTCGCCCGCGAAAGCGAAGACCAGCGTGCCCATCGCCTCCAGCCCGATGCCCGTGATGAACGTCGCGCGCCGGCCGAAGCGGTCGGCGAAGGCGCCCGAGGGCAGCTCCAGCCCCAGCTTCACGGCCCAGAACAGCCCCTCCATCACGCCCACCTGCGTCAGCGTCAGGTGGCGGAAGTCCGTCAGGTACACCACCCAGACGGCGAGCATCGGCGTGAACTCGCGCGCCACCGCCAGCGCGTAGAACAACCGCACGTTGCGTGCCAGGTGAAACGCGTGCTTCATCGTCATGCCGGCCAGCATACAATGAGGCTCACCCGCCATCGCCGGGTCTTCTGGCCCAATGTGATTGTCTCCTTCATAGAAGGACAAAATCACTGACCAGCTAACCCCGGACGAGACTCGCTGACCAACTACAAAGCCCTTACCAATACTGTCCCCTGTCCACTGTCACCTGTACCCTCCCGACGTGGACATCCCCGAAGTCACCTCCACCAGCCGCGCATTCGACGGCAAGCTCATCGGCGTGCGCGTCGACACGCTGCGCGAGCCCGGGGGCCGCACCTACACCCGCGAGATCGTCGAGTACGGTACGGCCGTGGTCCTCGTCCCCGTCGACGGCGACGGGAAGCTCCTGATGGTCCGCCAGTACCGCCATCCCGCCGGTAAGTGGCTGCTCGAGCTCCCCGCCGGCGGCGTCGACGATCACGACGCCTCGCCGGAGGCCGCTGCCCTGCGCGAGCTGCGCGAGGAGACCGGACACCGCGGCACGCTGACCAGGATCGGCGGGATGTTCCTGGCGCCGGGATACTCCGAGGAGTACCAGCACATCTACGCCGCCACCGACCTGATCGAGGACGCGCTGGAGGCCGACGAGGACGAGGACCTCGTGCTGGAGCGCGTCTCACTCGATGACGCTCTCCGTTATGTCGATGACGGCGCCGTCTGCGACGCCAAGTCCATCGCCGCCCTGCTCATGTACCTCCGCCACACAGGCCGCGCATGACCACCGCCGACACAGCACTACCATCGCCGATGCGTCGCGACCTCGTCCCCAAAATCCCCATCTGTGAAAATCTGTGAAATCTGTGGTTCCTTTCCATCGTGTGGTGAAATCTGTGGTTCCTACCCGAACAGTCTCCCGAGCAGCCGTTCTCATCGCCGCAGCCGCGCTGCTCGCCGGCTGCGGCGTCCGCTTCACCGACCCCGAGTCCCGCACCGAGTTCTTCGCCTCGCTCGCGGTCTCCGGCGAGAGGAAAGCCGGTGCGCCGCTGACGGCCCTCGTCACCTACACCCAGAACTACCCGGCCGAGGTCGAGATCACCT
>DATECV010000276.1:0-2448 GCA_035286725.1 Dehalococcoidia bacterium
ATACACCTAACCTTGACGAAGCATACGCCGAACAATCAACGCAGCGTTCGGAACCTTGACGACGAGGGCGCTGGCCTTCAAATGGGAGAACGCGGGACCTTTCGACAAATGTCTTGGTACGGGACGTGGCGTGGAGAGGCCCTATGACTAGTTGTTGTTCCCACTAACGTTGTTGACAGAGCGCGGCCGTAGGAGAGAGTCCTCCGAGGCCGGTGTGTGGGCGGCTGCCATTGTACTCGGCGAGAAAGCGCGGCAGCGCCCGAAGGCGCGCCTCGTTGCTCCGGTACGGGCTGATGTATGCCCACTCGCGCTGTGGTGTGCGGATGAAGGCCTCTGCTTTGCCATTGGTCTGTGGGCGATAGGGCCGTGTGCGCTTCAGGCGGATACCCGCGGCCTCGGCCGTGGCTCGGAACGCGCGCGAGCGATAGTTCCCGCCGTTGTCGGTGAGCGTGCAGCTCACCGTGATGCCGGCATGGCGAAACGCGCACAGGACGCGCTCGAAGAAGCCGGCTGTCGTCTCACCACGCTCATCGGGAAGGATCTCCGTGTAGGCGTAGCGGCTGTACCCGTCGATGGCGACGTGGGCGAACTCATACCCGAGCCGGGCGCCGCTGTGCGGGCCAGCGCCGGTCTCCTGGAAGCCTGCGCCATCCGCTTGCCCCCTCCCGGCGGAACCCCGCCCAAACTTTCACGTCGAGATGCACGAGCTCGCCCGGGGCGGTCTGTACGATGCGGATGATCTCTCGGGTGGAGCGGTGCAGGTGGTCCAGGCGATTGAGTCCCAGCCGCCGCAGCACGGCGTAGACCGTCGAACGCGCGATGCGGAGCTCCCAGCCGATGCGATGCGGCCCCCAGGCCCGCTTCCGGCGCAGCCTGCACACCGCGGCGATCTGCCTGGGTGTAAGCTTGGCGTGGGACACGTGGGGACGAGAAGAGCGGTCGGCGAGCCCGGCTTCTCCCTCGTTCTCAAATCTGATGAGCCACTTGTAGACCGTGGCGCGTGACACCCCTGTCACCTCAGCAATCCACGCCGGAGCGTACCCCTGACTACGCAATCCGACAATATGCTGACGTGTGTGGACGGTCAGACGGGCGTTAGCATGTGCCATGAGAGAGTGCTCCTTTCGACTGCAGGCTTAGACGCCCACAGCCGACTCGAGCACTCTCTTTGTGTCAACAACCTCAGTGGGAGCTACAACTAGTCGCGACTACGACGAATATCGTTCTAAGGTCTCCGCGTTCTCCTCCTCCTTCACCGCCGCCGCCAGCAGCGCCTCGCGCGCACCCGCATCCGCCTCGTCCGCGGCCAGCGCCCGGTACACGGCCGCTCCCGCGCGCTCCAGCCGTGCCAGCAGCGCCTTCTGTTCGGCCTGCGACTTCCCCGCGAAGAGCGCTGCCAGCGTCTCCTGCTCGGTCTGCTTCGCCTCCAGCACGATCTGCGTCTGCGTCACCAGCGCCAACAGCCGGCCTTCCGGGTTCGTCACGCGCGTCTGCCACACCATCGTCCGCTTGCCCCGGTGCAGCGCTACGCACTCCGCTTGCACCGTCTCGCCTGTGCGCCCCGGCGCGAAGAAGTTGGTCTTGGACTCGATCGTCGTCGTCCCCGCGCCCGGCGGCAGGTTCAATCCCGTCGCCGTCCCGCCCAACGAGTCCGCGAACGCCATGATCGCGCCGCCGTGCATGATCCCCGGCGTCGTACACAGCTCTTCGCGCACCGTCAGCTCGGCGACGATGCGCTCCGGCGCCGCCTCGACGAACCGGATGCCCAGCAGCTCGCCGAACATCCCCTCGTGGTACTTCTGCAGCGATTCGGCCAGCGTCATCGCGCACTCCTTCCGGATCAGGACGTGAAAGCCTGATCGTCCCGCGCTCCCGGGACTTCAACAAGGGCCGCCGCCTCGCCCGGGGCGAGTGCCAATTTCAGCCACGCTGTATCATCCTGGAAAGTACTGAGAACTGACAACTGATAGCTGAGAACTTCACGATGGACCGCATCGAGATCGAAGCCACGCTGAACCGGGACCGCGCCTGGCTGCTCGAGACCTACGCTATGCTCCCGCCCGCCGACCTCGTCCGTGGCGTCACGAGTAGCGAGCACGACCCGTCGTCGCTGTGGTCGCCGAAGGACCATCTCGCCCACCTGGCGGGCATCGAGCACAACTTCGTCCGCATGATCCGCCGCCACGTCGAAGGCGACCTCAACCCCGTCGGCCTGCGCACCAACGCGGACGGCACGCCGCGCACCCGGGAGCAGATCATGGCCACGGTGCACGAGATGACCGAGTCCTGGGTCGTCCAGCACCGGGACAAGGCCCTGCCCGCCGTGGTTGCGCTCGGGCAGAAAGCCCGCGCCGAAACGCTGGCGCTGCTGGCGGAGCTGACGGACGAGCAGCTCGCCGAAAAGCTCCCCGGCGCGCCCTGGGCCGACGGCACCATCGGCGGCGTCCT
>DATECV010000277.1:0-5653 GCA_035286725.1 Dehalococcoidia bacterium
GTGCAGGGCAGCTACACGTTCTCGCGGCAGTACTCGAAGAGCCTTCAGGAGTTGCACCTGCCCCTCTTCGACCTGCGGACGACGGGCGTGCCGCATGCGTTCAAGATGATCTGGACGTATGACATTCCGTACGGCCGCGGCAAGCGCTTCGGGTCGAACATCAGCCCGTGGCTCGACTACCTGGTCGGCGGCTGGCAGTTCTCCGGAAGCGGGCGTGTGCAGATCCAGTCGTTTGTGCTGCGGGATACGGTGCTCGTCGGGATGAACCTGGATGAGGCCCGCCAGGCGCTGAAGAACGTGCGGTTCGTCATCGATCCCATCACGGGTGTGACGACCGTGTGGAACTTCCCGCAGGACATCATCGACAACACGCGGAAGGCCTTCAACACGGACGAGACGCAGCCGACTTTCTACGCCCCCGGGACCGAACCCACGGGCCGGTACTTCGCCCCGGCCGGCGGACCAGCCTGCAACTTCCTGTATCCAGGCGACTGCGGCACGAAGGAACTCTGGTTCCTCGGCCGGTGGTTCGGGGAGTTCGACTTCCGGCTGGCGAAAGGCGTGCCGGTCGGCGGGGCGCGTATTGAGGTGAGCGCCGAGATGTTCAACGCCATGATGGCGAAGAACTTCCCGGTGTCACTCAGCCCGAGCAACAGCGCGAACGTCTTCCGCATCACCAGCACGCAGAGCGGCGCGCGCACGGCGCAGATCGTCTTCCGGGTGAGCTGGTAGACAGTCGTTGACACATTCCGCGACGGCTCAACCGCCGTCGCGGAACTCGCGTGATTGAGCGACCGGCCGGGCCCCCGCCCGGCCGGTCGTGTTTGTACGCCGCGCATGTTCGTCCACTTGGGGGTGCAAGTCCTCTCCCAACCTGATGGAGGTGAAGGGTAGCGAAGCGCAAGGGCGTCGCCGCGAGGCGGGGTCTGAAGGAAGCGCGGAGCAAAGGCACGGGCTGATGGACAAGAACCGGATACGAGGCGTGCGCGTCGGGCGAGCGGGCAAACGACCGCAAAGCCCATCTCCATCAAGGACGCAGAACGTAAATCCGGCAGCCGCGTGCGGACAGTGGACGAACTTATCGCGGGAGACCTGCCGCGTGTCCCGACCGCGGGACTGACGAGCGTGTGAGCGCGCGTGACCGCGCGGCAGGAGTCAGCAGAGGGCATAGTAGGCGCAAGCCGAAGGCCCGAACGGAGAAAGGGACAGGACGGACTCGGTACCTCATGCGCGCCACGCGGCAGAATCACCAGTTGTGTCTGGCTTTCACGCCATCGACGACGAGTGAAGCTCGTCCGGCAGGCGTCGAAGGGACCGAAGCGCGGACGGCGGGAACGGGCTCGAAGGGTCCGGCATCAGCGACGAGGCTGATGGAGGAGGTGTGCGAGCGAGAGAACTTGAAGCAGGCATTACGACGAGTCCGAGCGAATAAAGGCAGTCCGGGCATCGATGGGATGACCCCCGAGCAATTGCCCGGTCACCTGCGGACGCACTGGCCAACGTGGCGCGCCCAATTACTGAACGGCACCTATCGACCGCAGCCGGTGAAACGTGTCGAGATCCCCAAGCCCACCGGGGGCGTACGCCCACTCGGCGTGCCCACGGTCCTCGACCGGTTCATTCAGCAAGCGGTCCTGCAAGTGCTGCAACGCGACTGGGACGCGACGTTTTCCGCGCACAGCTACGGATTCCGCCCGCACCGTTCTGCCCACCAAGCCGTCGCCCAGGCGCAACGCTACATCGCCGAGGGATACGGATGGGTCGTGGATCTGGACTTGGAAAAGTTTTTCGACCGAGTCAATCACGACCTCCTGATGGGCACCGTGGCGAAGCGGGTCGCGGACACGCGGCTGTGCCGACTCATTCGCGCGTTTCTCAACGCGGGCGTGATGGCGCAGGGGCTGGTGAGTCCGACGGACGAAGGGACGCCGCAAGGCGGCCCGCTGTCGCCCCGAACGCAAAAGGTAACTTTCAGTTCGACCGCGTCGTCGAAGGCTGGCGGTCGCAGTCCGTGCTTGATTTGCGCCGTAAGTAGTACTATGTTTATGTCACGTGACGCGAGCGACGAAGGCGGACAAGGCGCGCCTGTTAAATGTCGCGTATCGCCTGCTGGGCCGGCAGACGTCGGTCGCCGATGCCGCCAGGCACCTCGCCGATACCCGTGCGCTGTCACGACGGCAAGCGTACCGCTACCTTCAGGAAGCCGCGGCATTGCGTGCTCCGGTTCCCGCGGTGGCACCGACGGTGGCGATCACGTTGAAGCTACCGGTGTCCACTGTGCGCGCGTTGCGCCTCCAGGCGCGGCACCGGGGGATTACCATCGGGCAACTCGTGACCGAGGCGCTCGCCGCCCTGCTCGGCGGCGTTCGTCGACGACGTGGCTGAGCCGTGCCCCCGTCGCGGCGCGCTGCAGGTCCAACTCGAATATGCGTTCGATCGTCTCCGGGGCGACAAACTCGCACACGCGTACGAGCTGTTGGTGCCGGCGCGAAACCGCCCACTCGAGACGTCTGTAAAGGAGGGTTTGCATGCGCACGGCCGCGATTTACGCGCGGGTGTCGTCGGAACAACAGCGGGAGGCGCACACGATCGCGAGCCAGACGACGGCGCTGATCGAGTGGGCGCGCACGCTCGATCTCGAGGTGCCGAAGGCCTGGATCGTCGAAGACGAGGGCTATAGCGGGGCCACACTCGAGCGGCCCGGTCTGGAGCGAGTCCGCGATCTGGCGGCCGAAGGACAGATCCAGGCCGTGCTCGTCTACAGTCCCGATCGCCTGAGTCGCAAGTACGCGTACCAGATCCTGCTGATGGAAGAGCTCGCGCGCCACGGCGTGGAGACGCGCTTTCTGAACGCGCCGAACAGCGTGACCGCCGAGGATCAGCTGCTCGTGCAATTCCAAGGGATGATCGCTGAGTACGAACGCGCCCAAATCCTCGAGCGGTCGCGGCGGGGGAAGCGTCACCGGGCGCGCGCTGGCGAGATCAGCGTCCTGAGCGGCGCGCCGTACGGCTACCGCTACATCCGGAAGAGTGACGAGGCGCCCGCGTCGTATGCCGTGATCGAAGGCGAGGCGCGCGTGGTGCAGCAGGTCTATGAGTCCTATACGGTGGCGGGCTCGAGCATCGGCGCGATCACGCGCGGACTCAATGCGCAAGGGGTCGCGACGCGGAAGCCTGGGGCGCGATGGGAGCGCTCGATGGTGTGGGCGATGCTGCGCAACCCGGCCTACCGCGGCGCGGCGTGCTTCGGCAAGACTCGGGTGGCCGCCCGCCAGCGTGTGACGCGAGCGCTCCGGATGCGGGGTGGCGTGGCGACGCGCGATAGCGCCAACCACGAGCGGCCGCGCGACGAGTGGATCGAGATTCCGGTGCCGGCGCTGATCGCTGAGCCGACCTTTGCGCGCGCGCAAGAATTGCTGCAGGAGAACAAGGTCCGATCGCGGCGCCGTACGATCACGCCGAGTCTGGTGCAAGGGCTGGTGAGTTGCCGCCGTTGCGGGTACGCGCTCTCGCGAACCTCGACCCATTCGAGTGCGCGGCTGATCCACTACTATCGCTGCATTGGGTCGGACGGGTGGCGGCACCTTGGCGGTCCCCGCTGCACGAACCGCCCCGTACGGCAGGATCTGCTGGATCAAATCGTCTGGACCGAGGTCATGCGGCTGCTCGAGGATCCGACCTTGATTCAGGAGGAACTCGATCGGCGGCTCGTCGCGGCGCGCGCCGCCGACCCGACGAAACAGCGACAGCAGACGGTGCAACGCGATCTGGTCAGGGTGGACAAGAGCATCGAGCGGGTGCTCACCGCCTATCAAGAGGACCTCCTGTCGCTGGAGCAACTGCGGGACCGGATGCCGGCCTTGCGTCAGCGAGAACAGGCGCTGCGCGCCGAACTGCAATCGATCCTCGATCAGACACGAGAGCGAACGATGTATCTGCAGCTCGCGGAGACGCTGGCGGCGTTTCTTGGCCGGTTGCGAGTCGCGGCGGACATGCTGGACATCCTCGAACGGCAACGCCTGGTGCGTCTGCTGATCAAGGAGGTGCTCGTCGGCGATGACACGATCGTGATTCGCCACTGCATCCCAGTGCCCTCGGCCCCGCCGAACGGGAGCGATCCGCCGCCGGTCCGCCCTGAGGATCCCGGAGCCGACCGAAGTTACCTTTTGTGTTCGGGGCGTGCTGTCTCCGCTGTTGTCGAACCTCGTGCTCGATGCCTTGGACCAAGAGTTGACGCAACGCGGGCACCGCTTCGTGCGATATGCGGACGACTGCAACATCGACGTCCGCAGCCGCCGGGCGGGCCAGCGCGTGATGACCAGTGTGACTCGGTTCATCACGACGCGCCTCAAGCTCAAAGTCAATGAGGCCAAGAGCGCCGTGGCCAGACCGACGGCGCGGAAGCTGCTGGGCTTTAGCTTTACCGCCGGCCGGCGACCGAAGCGGCGCATCGCACCGCAGGCGTTGGCGCGGTGCAAGGCGCGAGTCCGGAAGCTGACGCGACGGACGCGCGGGGTCAGTCTGCCGCAGATGACGCAAGAACTCGCGACCTACCTCGTCGGGTGGCGCGGGTACTTCGGCGCCTGCCAGACGCCCAGCGTGTTATCCGCCCTCGACTCCTGGATCCACCGACGCTTGCGCTGCGTCGCGTGGAAACAGTGGAAACGTGGCCGACGCCGCTTTGCCGAACTCCAGCATCGCGGGGTCGGCCGACACTTGGCCGCCTGTACTGCCGGGAGTCCCCACGGACCCTGGCACCTCAGTGCGAGCCCGGCACTCAGCATGGCGCTTCCAGATGCCTACTTCGACTCGCTCGGCCTTCCGCGACTGGCCAGGTCGTCGAGGTCGTAGACTTTCACCGAACCGCCGTATGCGGACCCGCATGTACGGTGGTGTGACAGGGGAGGCGGAATGATCCGCCCCCCTATGTCGATTGTAACGCGCGCGTCGAACCTCGTCCTCATGCCGTGCACTTCACTCCCGTTCCGCTGATTCCGCAGTAGCCGTTCGGGTTCTTCCAGAGGTACTGCTGGTGGTAGTCCTCGGCGTAGTAGAACGGCGGCGCGTCGCTGATTTCAGTAGTGACCCTGCCGTAGCCATGGCCGGCCAGCATGGCCTCGTAGCGGGCGCGCGATCGCTCGGCAGCTTCGCGCTGGCTGCCGGAGTGCGTGTAGATCGCCGAGCGATATTGCGTCCCGACGTCGTTCCCCTGCCGCATGCCCTGCGTTGGATCGTGATTCTCCCAGAACACCGTCAGAAGCTGGTCGTACGTCACCGTGGCCGGATCGAAGACGATGAGCACGACCTCGGCATGTCCCGTCGCGCCGGAACAGACTTCCTGGTAGGTCGGGTTCTTCGTGATCCCGCCGGCGTAGCCGACGGCCGTGGTGAAGACACCCGGCAGTTGCCAGAACTTGCGCTCGGCACCCCAGAAACAGCCCATGCCGAACACCGCCTGCTCGAGACCGGCCGGAAACGGCGGTTCGATGGGCGCGCCGTTCACAGCATGCCGCGCGGACACCTTCATCTTGACGTCGCGCCCCGGCAGCGCCTGCCCTGCTTCCGGCATCGTCATCTTCCTGGTCATCGTCCACATGACGTAAGCTCCAGTCGTTCCCGTTCGTTCCCGTTCGTTCTCGATCGTTCCCGTTCG
>DATECV010000278.1:0-5823 GCA_035286725.1 Dehalococcoidia bacterium
GCTCGGGAAGGCGGCACGGCGTATGCTGACGCTGAAGCCGTCGCGCGCACTCGCCCCGCATCGTGGCCGGCTTCCTGAAAGGAAGCTGTCCGCCATGACGTTGTGTCTCGCGGCCGTCTGTGACTCCGGCAATTCGATCACCTGCGTTTTCGACAAGCAGCTCACGACAGACGAATCGATGGCTGACGTGATGTCGAAGGCCGTCAGGGTCAATGCGTCTTGGCTCTTGATGTTTGCCGGAAACGACGTATCGCAGGCTGGCTTAATTATTGACCGTCTCAAAAAGACGTTATTGCCGAAGTCCAACGTGAGCTTAACGACGGCTCAGCACGATGTGCAACTGGCTTACAGCGAAGTCTGTGTCGAGTGCATCGAGGTGTCGGTGCTACCACCAGGATGGACGTACGAGGCCTTTCGGGCTGAAGGATTACGCAAAATGGGCGAGGAACGATTTCACGACTTGTCCCTGCAGGCATCGAGTCTTCGGCTGGGATTAGATTTCTTGCTGGCCGGTTTTGACGAGCGCGGTTTAGCGCATGTCGTCTGTATGGTCGAACGCCAGCCGCCAAAGAACTGTGACCGGCATGGATACGGTTCACTCGGAAGCGGCGCACTTGTCGCTGAACACCTGCTGGCGTTCACGAAATACGCAACAAAGCTGTCGGAGCAATCGGCTGTCTACCATCTTTGTGCGGCGAAATTCTTCGCTGAGTCCGCATACGTTGGTCTCAAGACACATATCGCCGTGTTTCGCAAGACCGGCGAACTCTTGAAGTCAGACGGAGCGGTTATCCGGGCGCTCTGGGCGCGTGAAGGCATGCCACGTATTCCGGATGATCTGAATGCGAAGATGCCCGCACTTGTCCCGATTGGCCCTACGCCGTGTGCTCTGCCCGGCTCGTCTGGTCCAGCAACGAAACCAGTTCCGAAATCTCCCAAACGTGGTCGGACACGCCGGCCTCCATCGCTGGAGTCACGCGAAGCGTCTGGTGGATCTTGCAGAAGTTGTCGTGCATGAAGTGCAGCGCGACCGAATGAGCGTGCATCTCGATCTTCTTGCTGAACCCGTTCGTCAGCCGCGTGAATCGCCGCATGTGCATGCGCATGGTGAGGTTCTGCCGCTCGACGTCGCTCGTGCTGACGTGCGTGCGGTTCGGGTCGCCCGTGATTGTGGCGGCCCGAATGCCGGTGATCGTCGCGGGCGTGTCGCGGTGGGCGGCGCTCCCGCTTGTCACGAAGCTCCCGTAATGCTTCTCCAGCATCGCGTAGTCGATGTCGATGCCGAAGGCGTAGTCCACGGCGTTCAGGTAGACCTTCAGGCTGTCCGTGGTCAACTGGACGCGGTTCGCCAGCCGGCCGGCAACATCCTTCATGAAGTCGTAAGCGTCGATGGCCGTGCGCTGGCCGACACGGTAGCCGACGATCAGCGTGGAATCGGCGTCGATGGCCGTCCACGTCCAGATGTCGCCCCACGTCCCGCGCTTCTCTTCCGGAACGTTCTTCGCTTGAGCCCCGACGAACGACCAGATGTCGTCACACTGAATCCGCCGGCTCGTGACGTTCCGGACGTGCGCATCGTGGTAGGCGGCGCAGGCCGTGCCCAAATCCCGCAGGAGCTGTTCGATGGTCATGCGGGCAACCCCGGTCATGCGGGCCGTGGCGCGGAGGCTGTTGCCTTCGACCAGGGCGGCGACCACGGCGGCGCGGCGTTCGGTGCTCAGTTGATTCATATTAGACATCATACTTGCTCGACAAGGGATTGTCAACATCGAATCATCAGGCCTCCGGGAGAGGATCGGCCTATCCTTGGCCGCTATGACGCTCACCGAACTGAGTGCCGGGGTCCGGCTCCTGGCCTGTCTGGCACGCGTGATGCCATGGAGGCGGTTCGTGCCGACGCTGGCGGCTAGGTGGTTCGGCGTCGTCTCATTCAGGTTCGTTGAGGGCGTGAGCAAGCCGCTCTATCGGCGACGAGACCGCCAACTGGCCTACCACTTGACGCAGATCTGGATAGCTAACGGAACTGGCGTGGATGTCCGTGGCGCTCGCGTGTCCATGACGTGGCGGCGAAAGTCCGGTGGTCCAATGGACGGTCGAACACTGACCGGCTTGTGGTATCCGGGGATCGCGAGTGACCTGGTCACTCCAGCGGGGCAGCCGACAGAGGAAACAGACCTGCCGAGCAATGCGGCGATGCAGCACTTGGGGTTGATGGTCAGGAGTCCGTCCAACAAGGCCTATATGGTCTGCACGGGAACCTACCACGATCTCGGAGCGTGGCAGGATTACCAGCATCCTGGCTACGAGCTGCGGTCTGGTATGTATGACGTGGATGTCCTGCTGGAGGGCAGGGACGGGATGCGCGGCTATCTCACGCTCGCGGTGCAGTGGGTCGGTGGCGACAGCCATCCCATCGTCACGGTCCGGTGAACCGCGCGCGGGGGCGTTCAGCGCTTGTTGGCCCACCGAGCGAGGACGGCCTTGCGGGCGATGGCGCGGCGTGTGGCGGGCGACAGGGCAGCCGCGCGGGCTTTGCCCCCCTTGGACGCCCCCAGCTTGGACAGGGCCACGGCAGCGGGGTTGCGCGTATCTGGCAATTCGACCGGCGCGGGGGCTTGCCCGGTGGCCTCTTGGACGATCTGCCAGGCGAGTTGATTGGTGTCGCGGGGGCGCTGACGTGCTCGGGTAGGCATGGGCCATTGTCGCATGGCGGACGGGCAGACCAGTCCGATGCAGACATCGACACGAGACCACGACCCGGGGGAGTGCGTCGTTGACGTCGTCTGGCGCACGGGCGACGACCGCGTCGTGCGACTCGCGGACGGGCGGTCCCTCCATCCCGACCTCGGGGATCGGTGGACCGACGTGGAGGGAGACCGTGCCGATCTCGACTGACGGCGTGCAGGAGCAGGACGACGATCCCACATCTCTGCGTGATGATCAGTGCCCCTATGGTCATGTGGCCGTGATGACGCTGCGCACACCCACATGTGTCCGCCCTCTGGCGCCGGGCGGGCACGCGCCTCAGCACACATGCACGCGGCCATGTCCGCGGTGCCAGGTCTGACAGACGTGAGTCCGCTCACTCTGGCCATGCGGTTCGTCGGTGAGATCGCGGAGCGTCCTGGTGGGGCCAATCATCCGGCCATTGTGTGGGCGCACGAGCTGTGCCGTCTCCGGGACACGAGTGATGAAGTCCCGTGGTGCAGTTCGTTTGTCAACCTGGTGTGCTGGCTGCTGCGGCTCCCGCGCTCGCAGTCGGCCGCGGCGCGCTCGTGGCTCGGCATCGGGGTCGCGGTGCCGCTCGACGATGCCGTGCCTGGCTGGGACGTCGTCGTGTTGTCGCGTGGGACGAATCCCTCCGCTGGGCATGTCGGATTCTATGCCGGGCAGGAGCGCGCTGGCGCCGGAAACTCCACGGTGATCATCTGCGGCGGAAACCAGGGCGACGGTGTGAGCGTGCAGGCATTCCCGGCCAGCCGGGTCGTTGGGATTCGGAGGTTGCCATGGTGACAGGTCTGTGCGGCTGGCGCTGGCGACAGTCGCAGGACGCGGTCGCGAATCTCGGCGTCCAGGTCGTGCGCGAGGACATCCGCCCGGAGATGGCGGATGACGAGATTGAGACGGTCATCGCGGACTTCACCGTGTCGCGGGGCGTGCACCCCTTGTGGCTGATCGCGGGCGGCCATGGCACCTGGCCAGACGGGCAGCCCGTGACGCCGCACGGTGTGGCTGAGCTCGCGATGCGCGCCTTGGACGCCTGCGATCAACGCGATGAGATCCTCGCGGCGCCGTGGGGGATCGAGATCCTGAACGAGCCAGATCTGGCACATCCCCACTACGCGCGGCATCCCGAGCGATTCGCGGAGGCCGTCCGCCTCTCGCGTGACGCGCTGCGGGGCGCCGGCTACGATGGCCACGTCGTGAGCGGCGGCGTCAGCAACCTGAACGGCCGCGGGATCTCCTATCTCGCCACGGCGCTGAAGGCTGGGCTCCCGGACGACGTGGTCATCGGCTTTCACCGCTATCCTCGGGATGCGGGGCCGACCGCCGGCCATTTCTGGCCCTCGCGATCACGCGAGGGGGAATGGCAACGGTTCCGCGCGGTTGTCGGCGATCGCCGCCTGGCCTGCACGGAGTGTGGGTACGGGCGACACCGCAAGGGTAACGGCCGGCGGTGGACTGAGCAGGAGCAAGCGGACCATACGCGGTGGGAGCTCGA
Source organism: Dehalococcoidia bacterium (assembly GCA_035286725.1). Classification (GTDB taxonomy): domain Bacteria; phylum Chloroflexota; class Dehalococcoidia; order DSTF01; family JACRBR01; genus JACRBR01. The sequence continues at coordinate 4,223 of DATECV010000278.1, forward strand.
CTTCCTCGCGGGGCACGGCGTCGAACTGGCGACGATCTATCAGATCGCGTCAGGGTCGGATGACAGCGACGAGCAGTACGGCGTGCTGCGAGAGGACGGGACGGAGACGGCGTTGGCGGAGACGATTCGGCTGTGGTGCGCCCCGCCTTCAGGCGTGGGGCGAGCAAAGGGCCCGTGCAGGTCTAGGGGGAGGGGGACGAGATGACCTATCGCCCAATTCCGCGTGACGAGCTCCTGGAGGTCCTGCGGTGGTTGGCCGTCGAGGTCTATACCCCAGCGGGTGAGGCATGGCGAGCGCCGCGACTCGTGGATCATCCGCTCGACGACGAGGGGATCGCGGTGTGGCTCGCGGACGTCTACGTGCGGTATCGGCAGGACGGGATCGCGCACGAGGACGCGACGCATCTCGTGTATGCGGACATCGACCGCGTCGTGCATCCGCCGCCGGCGCCACCGCCCCCGCCGCCCGTGCCACCGCCGGCGCCGTGGCGACGCCTCGCGGGCCTGCTGCGTCTTGAGGCGGGCGCCTACGTGGACGAGGCCGGGCCGATCCTGCCGGTCTATTGCCATGCTGGGGATGTCCTCGCGCGGCTCGCGCGGGGTGAGGGGACCCAGGTCGAGCAGATCCTCACCGTCATCGCCGCGGCGGGCTACCACGGCGTGCGGACCTGGACGGTGCTGGAAGGGGCCTACTGGCAGGGCATGGAGGTGGGGCCATGGATGGCCCACTACCGAGATCTCCTCGTGCGCTTCTGCGCGCTGCTGCGGGCGCGCGAGCTGCGCTGGCAAGTCTCGCAGGGGGATCTGTGGCATCTTGGCGCCGGGGCCAGGGAGGATGTGCGGGCCGCGCTCCTCGACGCCCTGACGCCAGACATCCTCGCGTCGATCGATGGCGCGAACGAGGCGGCGAACAATGGCTGTCCTGATCCTCAGGAGATTGTGCGGTGGCTGACCCCGCTCACGCACCGGTTTCCGCACGCGGTCGTCTCGTTGTCGTCGTATCCGGAGGAGGCGACACCGGACGCGCACGCGGCCACCGTGCAGGCGTGGACGCAGCATCCCGCCACGATCGTCGATCACCATCTCGCACGCCCGGACGACGTCGGGAATATCCGGGTGCAGTTCAACGCCGGGTACGAGCGGGCGCCGGGCGTGCCGAGTCTCGGCGCGGCATCGGAGCCGCGGGGGCCTGGCCAGCGCGTCAGCGGGCATCGGGTGACTGATGTCCATGTGCTGCAGCAGATGGCGGTCGCGGCGGCGATGTCCGGCCAGAGCTACACCTATGTCTGCGGGCCGGGTGTGCGGTCCGATGAGCCGGAGCAGTTCGTCGATATGCCGGGCTTCCGCGAGGTCCCCGCGCTGATTCACGCGCTCCCGCAGGACTGCCATCGGTGGCTGCGCTGCCACGGCGGCCGGCGGTGGGTGAGCGCGCGCGTCTACGCGGTCGTCCCGGACGGGTCGCCGACGGTACGGGCCGACCAGGCGATCGCCCCTGATGGGCGCTTTGTGGCGCATGTCTACGGCGACGGCTGGCCGGCGTGCGTCACCGAACGACGGCATGTGATCGAGCTCCAGCGGGACTTCGGCGCGCACGGCCGATT
>DATECV010000279.1:0-3786 GCA_035286725.1 Dehalococcoidia bacterium
GGCCCCCGGCGGGTTCACGCCCAGGTACGCGACGGTCTCGCCGCGCGTCACCCCCAGCCGCCACACCGACACCTCGTACTGCCCCAGCTCCCAAGCCCGGTGCGTGAATCGCGGCCACGTCTGCGGATCCGAAGCCGCTCCCTGCCCGATCGGGATGATCGGCCGCTCGTACGGCGCCAGCACCTGGCTCGTCGCGTCCAGAAGGAACTCCGGCGTCGTCCCTTCGGCCGGCAGAGCAAAGCCCGCCGCACGGTACCCGTCATAGTTCCCGGGCGTGTTGAACGTGTCCCAGTACAGCTGCGGCCAGATGCCGTCGCTCATCGAGACGAACTCCGCCATCGGCACCAGGTTGATGCGCCACGGGCGGGGGTCGACCGAAATGTCCACCCGACCGTACGGGGCGAGCGTCCGCAGCCGGTCACCGAAGCGCCGCGCGTCGTCCGGCGTCCCCGACCAGAATCCCGAGCCGCCCTCCAGGTCGATCACGAGCGTCCGCGCCCCGGCTTCCAGCACCTGCGCGCACATCTCCGCTTCCCGCTCCGGGTCGATGCCCTTCACCACGCACCACGCGTGGTACGGGATGCCGCGGTCCTCGAAGTACAGCCCGACGTTGCGTGCGCGTTCGGGCCCGGTGATCGAGTCCGGGTGGTGGTCGTACTTGGACATCCAGTCCAGGCCGTCGTGCGTCTTCAGCAACACGCCGACGCCCTTGCCTTGCAGTTGCTCGGCGATAGAGTCCAGCCCGCCGTCGCTCGCGAACTGCCACACCCATACCGTGTGCGCCGCAAGCCGGCCGGACTTGTCCTGCTGGATCTTACGGACCATGTACGGGTCGCACTGTGACACGCCCAGGCTCACCGCCGCCCCAACCGTCACCACCGACGCGGCGAGGAACCTCCGGCGTGTGATCGCGTGTCCCAGAATGTCGCCGTCTCCCATCACAGACCTCCTTGCCACAACCCGGGCGTCATTCAAGAGGGAAGGCTATCAGACCGGCCGGTGCGGTTTCTAGTGGGCGAGCCCCTTGTGAGCGCCGAAACTCACACATTGCAATGTCGGAACCAGCCTACATCGGCGGTGGACACGCCGTCATCTCCGCCTGAGACGCGCGCTTCTGTTCCTGCCGGGGCCGGATCCCGTCAAACCCGCCGTCCCCGATACGCCCCCGCCCGCAACGCGGCCAGGAACGACGCCTCGTCCCGCACGTCTCCGTCGAACTCCGTCGCGCACACTCCGACTTCCCGCACCGAGTGCGCGTCGCTGCCGCCGATCCCCGGGAGGCGCAGACCGCGCGCCAGGTGGACGGCGTGGTCGTTCTGCAGCATCCCCTCGGTCCCGTTGTGCGCCTCCACGGAGTCGAAGTACGCCCCAAGGTCCTCGGGCGGCATGGTCCCGTATCGCCGGCTCGGATGCGCCAGGTACATCATCCCGCCGTCGTCGCGCACCCGCAGCCTCAGCTCATCCAGCGTCGCCATCGCCGGGTGATGCTCCCGCGCGCCGAACACGAGCACGTGTCCCACCTCCGTCGTCACCTCCATCCCCCGCAGCACCAAGAAGGCCATCTCGGCGGCCACCCGCTGGATATCCGCGATGGCCCAGAGGGCGTCGTGTTCCGTGATGCAGACCCCATCCAGCCCGCGCGCCTGCGCCGCCCGTACCAGCGCGTCCGGCGTCAGCGCGCTGCACGCCGAATGCACCCGGGTATGGCAGTGCAAGTCAATGAGCACAGCGACACCCTTGCCTACGAAGAAGGGTCGCCGGAAGGCGACCCCCTATAACTACAACCTAACACCTGACCCTACTGCCACCCCGCGCGCGCCCCGCGCGTCATCCCCAGCGGGCCGATCGGCCAGTTGTACCCCAGCTGCATCACGGCGTCGATGTCCTCCGCGCTCGCGATCCCCTCCTCGAGCACCTTCCGCGCTTCCGCCACCATCGCGAAGTAGATCCGGTTGCCCACGAAGCCGTACTTCCCCGGGGCATCCTTCACCCGGATCGCCACCTTCTCGAGCTTCTGGGTCACCGCGACCATCGTATCCAGCGTCTCCTGCGAGGTCTCCGGCGCGTAGATAATCTCGATCGGCTTCATGATGAACGCCGGGCTGAACCAGTGGAACCCGATGAACTTGTCCCGCCTCGCCACCGCCTTGTTCAGGTCGCCGATCGCGAAACCCGACGTGTTCGTCGCGAAGATGGCGCTCGGCTTCACGAGCCCGTCCAGCTCCGTGAACACGCTCTTCTTCAGGTCCAGGTTCTCCGGCACCGCCTCGACGATCAGGTCGCAGTCACGCAGGTCGTTCACGTCCTGCGTGAACGATAGCCGCGCGACCGTGGCGTCGAAGTCCGCCTGCGACATCTTCCCGCGGTCGACCGCCCCCTTCAGCCCGAATCGACCTTCGATCATCGAGGCCCGCGTCTTCTCGATCAGGTCGTCGTTCAGGTCCCGCACGATCGTCTTGAAACCGTGCGCGATGAACGTCTGTGCGATACCGCCCCCCATCACGCCTCCGCCCATCACCCCCACCAGCTTGATGTCATCCACGCTCATGGCCGTTTCCCTTCTAGTAGTCCAGCGGCCCAGATGTCGGCTGACTCAATCGAAATGACGACCGCACATCAATCACGCTAGCCGCCCTGTCACCGCAGTCGCCATCCGGTGGCTGCGCCGACGTCGCCTCGTCACAGGCGCGCAGCCCGGTGCAGGTGAATTCGGCCGCGATGGCGTCGTCGCTGAACTCACCCACGGTCACGATACAGGGATTGCAGGCCACGCCACAGAAATACACGACGCCTGCTGCCTCGTCGTAGCGCGAATAACTCAGATTCGTCAGGGCGAACTCGCCGGGCCCGGACAGGCCCTCGATCGAAGCGTTAAGCGCTCCCCCGGGCAGCGAGAAGTCGAGCGAAAGAAGACCCGGGCCCGGACGATAGCTTGCCGCCCCGTACGGCACGCTCGACTCGCCGGGCTCGAAGCTCCCTGCTTCGGCGCCGTTCACGGCAACGTCGCCATCGACGTCGTGGAAGTAGTAGACATCGTAGTCGTCGCCGCGACAGGCCGTGACCGCTGTCAACGCCGCAGTCGCCATCAGGATGCTCAGAGCCCGGCTGCCGCGCATGTGCTTGTTACCCCGAACAACCACCGACTACCCACTACCCAACTAACCGCCGCACCGTCTCGAACAGCACCTGGCACCCCAGCCGCAGGTTCTCGACGCTGATCCGCTCGTTGTGGCCGTGTACGGTCATCGCGTCCGTCTGCTCCAGCAGGTACGGGATGAAGCCGTACGACGTGATGCCGTGCTGCCGGAACACGCGCGAGTCCGTAAAGCCCGCCGAGACGCTCGGCAGCACCAGCGCCTCCTCGACGTGGTCGCGCACGACGTCCGTGATGATCCCGAACAGCTCCGTGTCTATCGGCGACGACGGCGTGCTCGACCTGAACACGGTGTCGACGCGCACCTTCGGGTCGCCGATCACGTCGCGCACCTGCTCCGTGAACGCTTCGGGATCCTGTCCGGGCAGCAGCCGGCAGTCGAGCGTCGCCTCGGCGATCCCCGGGATGACGTTGTGCTTCATGCCGGAGTGCATCGTCGTCGCGCTGACGGTGTTCGTCAGGATCGCCCGAGCGACGAGATTGCCGCCGGCCAGCTTCTCCATCGATGCCTGCGACGGCGCGTCGCTCAGCACGCGGTTGCGGTACAGCCGGTCGAAGTACTCACCCAGCTCCGGCACCACGGTCACCGGCCGCGCCCAGTCCTGCACCTTCCGCAGCGCCCGCACCAGCCG
>DATECV010000280.1:0-5055 GCA_035286725.1 Dehalococcoidia bacterium
CGTCCGCAGCCCCTCGATCTCCTTGCGTGCGCCGGCGGTGTAGAGCGCGACCCCCGCCCGGGCGACGAGCGATCGCCCCGGCTCGACGAACAGACGCGGCAGCGGCAGCCCGTGCTCAGCGCAGCGGCGCCTGAACGACGACACGATCGTCTCGGCGTACTCCTCGACGGGCGGCGCCGGCCGCTCGCGCACGTACTGCGCCGCGAAGCCGCCGCCGGGGCTGTACTCGCGAAAGCGCATGCCGTGCTTGCGCACCATCTCCGCCGCGAAGCCGAGCATCACTCGGTTCGCCTCGTCGTACGGCTCGATGTCGAACAGCGGTGACCCCAGGTGGCAGTGCAGGCCGACAAGGTCGACGCCGGACATGCGCTGGGCATCGGCCACGGCCTGTGCGGCGTGCCCGGTCGAGATCGGCAGCCCGAACTTCGTGTCCAGCGTGCCGGTCGTCGTCTTGGCGTGCGTGTGCGCATCGACGCCGGGCGACAGCCGCAGGATGATGCGCTGCACCGTCCCCATAGCACGCGCGACGCGGTCGAGCAGCTCCAGCTCGTGGAAGTTGTCGACGATGATGCGCCCCACGCCCGCCGCCAGGGCCTCGCGCAGCTCCTCCTCACCCTTGTTGTTGCCGTGGAAGTGGCAGTGCTCGACCGGGAACCCCGCCGCCAGCGCGATCGCCAGCTCGCCGCCCGAGACGATGTCGAGGCCGATGCCCTCCTCGCGGCAGACGGCGGCCATGAAGCGGCTGAGGTAGGCCTTCGAGGCGTAGGTGACCTCGGTGTCGGCATAGCGGCTCTCGAACGCCTGCCGGTACTCGCGCATCCCCGCGCGCAGCTCGGTCTCGTCGAAGACGTACAGCGGCGACCCGAACTCGCGCGTCAGCTCCTGCGCATCCAGCCCGCCGATGCGCATGCGCCCGCCGGCGACCTGCGTCGTGCGGGGGAAGATGGTCGCGTACGCCGGGTCAAAGGCCATGTTCCACCGAATGGAGCGCGGGCGCCCTCGCCCGCGAGTGTCGGAATGGAGCGCAGGCCCTCGCCCGCGAATGTCCGAATGGAGCGCGGGCGGTCTCCCCTGCGTCAGGGCCCTCGCCCGCGGATCTCCGGTTCAGCACGAATGCATCGGAAGCTGTTTCGAGTATACGAGAGCCTCTCGCCTCAAACACCTTCCTGGATCTCTGCGTCCTCTGCGCCCGCGGTGCCGTCAGCGCATCTGCGGTGAACCCGCCCGTGGGATAAGCTGCGTCGATGCCGCGCCTCCAACCCACGCACGAGCCCGAGCTGACCGGCCCCGTCGACCTCTGCGACGCGAACGGCCGGCTGAACCGCGACGCCGTCGGCTGGAGCCGGCAGCCGCTGCACACCGGTAACCTCACCGGCAACGAGCCGCGCAAGAAGCGCTGGAACTACTGGGCCGTCCACAACGACCGCGTCTTCTTCTCGGCGACCATCGCCGACGTCGACCACTACGTGCTGGCGTTTGTGTACCTGTTGGAGTTCGAGACGCACCGCTTTGTCGAGCGGACGGCCATCCTCCCGCCAGGCGCGCTGGATCTGCCGCCAACCGTGCGCGAGAGCGTCGTGTTCGATCAGGGAGAGCGGCGGGTGGCGCTGCTGGACGCGCCGCGCGGTACGCGCATCCAGGTCGACTGGCCGGACTTCGGCGAGGTGGACCTGCACGTGGATCTGCTGGCCGAGCAGCCGCGCGGCCACGAGACGCTGAACGTCGTCATCCCCTGGAGCCGCGACCGCTTCCAGTTCACGTCGAAGCAGAACACGCTGCCCGTCCACGGCAACATCCTCCTGGGCAAGGAGAAGTTCCGCCTGGAGCGCAACAGTTCGTGGGGCGTGCTGGACTTCGGGCGCGGCGTGTGGAAGTACAGCACCGCCTGGAACTGGGGCGCGCTGAGCACGAGGCTGCCCGATGGCCGCACGCTGGGCCTGAACCTTGGCGCGAAGTGGACCGAGGGCACCGGCATGACCGAGAACGGCATCTGCCTGGACGGCGTGCTCTCGAAGATCGGCGAGGAGATCCCGTTCGTGTACGACGAGCGGAACTTCATGAAGCCGTGGCGCATCGGCTCGAAGTCGAAGCGGGTGCATCTGCGGTTTGTGCCGTTCTACGAGCGCGTCGCGAAAGCGAAGACCGGCGTGCTGTCGTCGGAGGTGCACCAGATGTTCGGCCGGTACTCCGGGACGGTCGTCCCCGACACCGGCGAGACGATCGAGATCGCGGACGTGTTCGGGTGGATCGAAGAGCATCGCGCGCGATGGTGAGGGCATAAGCAACGATCCATCCGTCTCGTCGCTGGCGGTGCTCAATGCAAGGGTTGGGCGACAGCGGCTTCCGCGCCTTCCTTTACATGTCGGCTACATGTCGGCCGCCGGTGGCCCACACCAGATGGGAGCGGGGCAGACAGCAATGGTGAACGCGCCCGCCAGCTTCACCATTGTGCTGCTGGCGGGTCATCGCCGGGCTGGTGCAGAACTCGATCGGCGGATGACGCTCTAAAACGACCGCGCTGGTGCTGCTCACCTGTAAAATTCTGTTGCGCTTATATACGCCAGACGTTATACTCCGCGGGATGGATGTCTTCGAAGCCGTGGCTGAGCCGACCCGGCGGGCCGTGCTGGACCTCCTGGCCGGGCACGAGCGGCCCGCGGGGGAGCTCGTCGCTGCGTTCCCGGCGCTTACGCAGCCGGCCGTGTCCCGCCACCTGCGCATACTCCGGGAGTCGCAACTGGTGGACGTGCGCGCCGACGGGACGCGCCGCGTGTACTCGCTCAGGCCGGCTGCCCTGGCGGAACTCGACCGCTGGCTCTACACCTACCGGCGCTTCTGGGGCGCGAGATTGGACGCCCTCGAAGGACACCTCGATTCGAAGACAAGCGGCCAGCGTGAGGAGGAGGCGAAGTGACCCGGGCTGATGGAACGCTTGTTGTCTCCGGCGAGATCGCCGTGATCGCGTTCGAACGCCGGCTTGGCCACCCGGTCGAGGCTGTCTGGGCGGCGTTGACGGATCCGGGAGAGCTCGCGGCCTGGCTTGGCCCGGGCACGTTGGAGCCCCGCGAGGGAGGCCAGGTTTCGATCCGTACCGGGCCCGGGGACCAACCCGAGCGGCAGCGGACGATGTCGGGCCGGGTCCTGGCGTGCGACCCGCCGCGCGTGTTCGAACATGAGTGGATCCAGCCCGGACTCAACGTCTCCGTCGTGCGATACGAGCTCCAGCCCGACGCTGGCGGGACCATTCTCAGGATGACGCATCGAAGAAGCGTGATGCCCGGTGCGTTCGGTGGCCGGGCTGGCTGGCACGCCTACCTCGATCGTCTCGCCGCGCACCTCGATGGGCTGCCCGTCCCCGCATGGGCGGAGCGGCGAGCGGAGGTCCAGGACGCGTACGGAGAGGCTCAACTACCGGGAGCGTAGCCGTCTATTCACGTCGTAGCGGTCACCACCTCAGCGTTCGCAGCCCAGGAGCGGGTTGTTCCAGGAAAAGGAAAAGGAGCCTGAATGCCGAAACTGCGGCCGTTCGCTACATGATCGACGAACTGATGCTGCGACTCCGCCCGTTCGCGGAGCTCGCGGCTCAAACCGCCAGTCGAACCTCGACCTTCCAACTCAACTCACTGAAGGGGATCCAGCCATGACAGCATTCGACCAGTACGCCAGCTTCCGCTACCTCGTCGACGACGTCCAGGCGGCCGCCGACTTCTACACCACCCATCTCGGCTTCACACTCAACATGAACGCCCCGCCCGCCATCGCCCAGGTGACGCGCGGTCCGATGCGGCTGTTGCTGTCCGGACCGACAACCTCGGGCGCCCGCGCCACCCCCGCCGACTTGAAGACCGCCGGTCGCAATCGCATTCATCTGATCGTCGACGATCTGGATGCCGAGATCGAACGGCTACGCGGCGAGGGACTGTCGTTTCGCAGCGATCTAGTCACCGGCCCCGGCGGACGCCAAATCCTGCTTAGCGATCCCGCCGGCAACCTCATCGAGCTGTTCCAACCAGCCTGATGGCCGGACGCCTTACGGCTGTGGGCGGTGCGGCGCTCGCGGAGGTCTAGAACGAGCACGCTCGGACCGCCAGCGGCGGACCGGCGGTAGAGAAATGAGGTAACCGATGCTCACGCCTATCTCCGAGCGCGAGTACACGCGGCCCGAGCTCCTTGCGGAAACTGGCTGGCTCGCTGATCGGATGGCGGACCCGCGCATCCGCGTCGTGGATGCGCGAAGCGAGAAAGAGTACGCGGCGGGGCACATTGCCGGCGCCGTTCACATGGATGGTTTCGGCAGCAGCATCCCGCGCGCCGAGAACGGCGACATGGGGTCGCCAGCGGAATTCGCCCGCCTCGTTGGCGGGCTGGGGATCGACAACGACACCTCGGTCATCGTGTACGACACGCCGAGCCAGCGTATGGGTATGGTGGCGTCGTCGTCGATGTACGCCTCGCGGCCGCCGTCGCGAAATGGCATCGGCCAGGGGACACCGTCATCGATGAGCACGAGAAAGTCGTACTCGCTGTTCGGCAGCAGCTCGCCACGCGCGGCGGAACCCGTGAGCAGGACCGCCATCACGCCTGGGATTGGCTTCACTCGATCAGTGACCCGGTCGATGGCGGCATCGAGAGACATCGGTTAGCGCTCCGGACTCGGCCATGCCTGGGTGCTAACGACTAACGACTAATCACTAGCGACTAGCCTACGTTTTCTCAAACCGCTCGACGTCCATCACGAAGACGATCGCCCCGCCCGTCCGTACCTCGATCGGCTCCTGCATGACGGAGCCTTCGCCGAAGAACGGCAGCGTCTGCACCGGCACGTATTCGGACCGCGCGTAGCACTCGGACCGGACCATGGCGATGATGGAGTCGACCTCTGAGGCCTCGACGCCGGAGAGGATGGTGGCGTTCCCCTTGCGGAGGAAGCCGCCCGTGCTGCTCACCTTCGTCGCCGGGTACCCCTGCTCGACCAGCTTCCGCGTCAGCTTCTCGGCGTCCGCGTCTGCGGCGATGATGATGACCAGCTTCAGGTGCTCCTGCACGGCGCCTCCG
>DATECV010000281.1:0-4015 GCA_035286725.1 Dehalococcoidia bacterium
TGGCCAGCAGCCGGGCACCTTCCACTTCCGCACCACGTTCCTGCCACCGATCGAGGAGATCGAGGAGTTGGTGCGGCAGCTCAAGGCCTTCCACGAGCGGTACGTCACTACTGGGCCAGGATCTTCTCCGCCTCCTCCTGGTCCACTTCCATGACGTATGGGATGCCGCTGATCGTCGCGGCTTCCCGCGTCAGCGCGGCGACATCGCTCCGGTCCACGTAGCGCAGCGCGAACTTGCGCGCGCCCGCCATCAACTGGCGCAGGCCCTGCGCCAGCCGCTGGTAGTACGTGTAGTACCCGATCGCGCCCGCCGGCAGCTTGTCGAATCGGTCGCCGTACTTCTGGCGCAGCTCCGGCGCGGTGACGAAGATCTCGTCCAGCGACGTGCCGAAGCGCTCGATGTAGATGGGCAGGCTCTGCTGCGCGACGGCGTTGCCGATGGTCTTGGCGACCATGGCCGCCGCCAGCGGTGCCCGCGCCATGGCGATCAGCCGGACGAACGGGGCGCCGAGCGCGAGGCCCTTGAAGATCTGGTCCTCGAAGGTGAAGCCGCCCGCCAGCGCGACGGCCGGCACGAACTGGCCCCTGGTCGCGAGACGCTGCAGGTAGTCCCGGAGCAGCGAGTGCAGCTCGATGCCGGGGATACCCCACTCGTTCATCATCCGCCACGGGCTCATCCCGGTGCCGCCGCCCGCCGCGTCCACCGTGAGCAGGTCGAGCTCGGCCAGCGAGGCGAACTTCACGGCGCGCGCGAGGTCCACCGGGCGGTAGGCGCCCGTCTTGAGGAAGACGTGCTTGGCGCCCAGCTTGCGCAGCGCCTCCACGCGCTTCAGGAACGAGTCCTGGTCCACCATCCCGACGCGCGAGTGCCGCTCGAACTCGTGGAAGCTGCCGCGCCGGAACGCCTCGATGACGTGCGGGCTCGACGGATCGGGGAGCACGACGTAGCCGCGGCGCTGGAGCTCTTGCGCCTTGGCGAGGTCCCGGATCTTCACCTCGCCGCCGATGTCCTTGGCACCCTGGCCCCACTTCAACTCGACGCTGGTGACGCCCAGCTTGGTGAGGGCGTACTCCTGCACGCCGGCCTTCGTGTCTTCGACGTTGCCCTGGACGACGACGTCGCCGTAGCCTTCCTCCTGCCAGTCGCGGAAGCAGCGGATCCGCCACTCCAGGTCCGGGCCGGAGCTCACCTTGCCGTCGCTGTACTTCGCGTCCATGTCCATGCCGACGACGTTCTCGCCGATAGCAATCATCGTCCCGGTGATCGCGGCGCCCGCCGCCAGAGCGGGCCAGTTGTTCGTCGCCACGTTGGTCGAGCCCATCGCGGCCAGCGTGAACGGCAGCCGGCTCCTGATCCCCGGCTCGCGGCCGATCGTGACCTCGAGATCCACGTTCGGGAACAGGGCGCGGTCGCTATCCGCCTCGATCCCCCAGGCCCCCGTCGCCCGGCCCAGGATCGTGAAGTGCGACAGGTCCACCGGGTAGTCCTTCTGGGACGCCGTAGTGATGATCCCGAAGGGCTGCGGGTAGATCATCTCCGTGCCGCGGTACGCGGACTTCCCGATCTCGCACATCCCGATGCAGCCGTCGATGCAGGTGGCGCACATCCCGCTGAGCGGGCTGATCGAGTCCTCGGTGCGGTTCTTGGTCAGCGTGGCGGCGGACGAATTGAGACGCGTGAAGCTCATAGGTGTTCTCCCGCTAGCGCGCAGTGGGTACCGCGCGGATTCGCTTGCGCGCGTCGGCGCGGAACGGACCCGCCAGCTCGCAGGCGTGGCACGGGTCGAGGAAGCACATCGCGTGGTCGTAGCTCTGCAAGCACACAGTCGCGAAATTGACACAGCCGTTGCACAGCGTGGTATCCGCCGCCGCGCCCTGGCAGCGCAGCTCGCACACGGGACAGATGTAGAGACACGCGCCGCACTGGCGGCACAGCTCGCTGGTCATGTCGAACGGCCGGGCGACGCGCCGGTGGAGGCCCCGGCCGGCGAAGCCGATGGCGCCCGCCATCATCTGCTCGGCACACATCCGCACGCACAGCCCGCACTGGATGCAGGTCTCGTGTTTCGGCTCGTACCGGCACTGCCGCACGCCGGCGGCCGAGGCCAGGTCCTGGATCCGCTTGGACTGGGGCGAGGTCGCGACGTACAGCTCGAGCAGCAGCCGGCGGGCACGCTCCACGCGGGCGGAGTGCGTCCAGACCGTCAGCCCGTCTTCCGCCGGACAGGTGCACGACGCCTGGAGGCTCCTCCCGTTCCCGCGGGAGACCTCCACGAGGCAGAGACGGCAGGCGCCATACGGCGTGAGCCCTTCGTCGTGACAGAGGGTGGGGATCGGTATGCCGTAGAGGCGCGCAACGTCCAGCACGCTGCTGCCACGCTCGACCTCAACCTCGGTCCCGTTGATCGTCAGCTTCGGCACGGCGGACTCCTCAGCTCACCAGCACGGCATCGGGTTGGCAGACCTCGAGACACGCACCGCACCTGATGCACTTGGCCGAGTCGATGCGGTGCGGCTGGTCCTTCTCGCCCAGGATCGCCTCGGACGCGCACACCCGCACGCAGGCGTGACAGCCGTCACACAGCGTGGGCTCGATGGCGTAGCGAATCAGCTCGCGACAGACCTTGGCCGGGCAACGCTTCTCGCGAACGTGCGCCAGATACTCGTCCCGGAAGTACCGCAGCGTGGACAACACCGGATTGGCCGCCGTCTGGCCGAGACCGCACAGCGAGGACTCCTTGATCATCCAGCCGGCGTCCTCCAGCAGCGCGAGGTCGGACTCGCTGCCCTTGCCCTGCGAGATGCGGGTGAGGATGCCCCGCAGCCGCTGGGTCCCCTCGCGGCACGGGAAGCACTTCCCGCAGGACTCCTCTTCCAGGAACTCCATGAAGTAGCGGGCGACATCCACCATGCAGGTGTCTTCGTCCATGACCACGATGCCGCCCGAGCCCATCATGGATCCGGCCTCGGTGAGGGCCTCGTAATCAATGGGCAGATCGATCAGGCTCGCCGGTATGCAGCCGCCGGAGGGCCCGCCGATCTGGATCGCCTTGAGCGCCTTGCCCTTGGGAATGCCCCCGCCGATCTCGTAGATCATCTCGCGCAGCGTGATGCCCATCGGGACTTCCACCAGACCGGTGTTGTTGATCTTCCCCACCAGCGAGAAGACCATGGTGCCCTTGCTGCGCTCCGTCCCGATCGACGCGTACCACTCCGCGCCCCGGTTGACGACGACCGGGACGCTGGCCCACGTCTTCACGTTGTTGATGACCGTCGGCTTGCCCCAGAGTCCCTTCTGGACCGGGTACGGCGGACGGGCGTGGGGCTCGCCGACGCGCCCCTCGATAGAGGCGATGAGCGCTGTCTCCTCACCGCAGACGAACGCGCCCGCACCCTGGACGACGTGGATCCGGAAGCTGTGACCCGATCCCAGGATGTCGTCGCCCAGGAGTCCGTACTGCTCCGCCTGGGTCAGCGCCGCGCGCAGGTTCTCGACGGCGAGGGGGTATTCAGCGCGCACGTAGATGAAGCCCTCGCCGGCGTCCAGGGCGTAGGCGCCGATGATCATCCCTTCGATGACGCTGTGGGGATTACCCTCGAGGAGGCTGCGATCCATGAACGCGCCGGGATCGCCCTCGTCGGCGTTGCAGATGAGGTAGTGCGGCCGAACCGGATTGCCCCGAAGCGCCTGCCACTTCACCCCCGTGGGGAAGCCTGCACCGCCGCGCCCGCGCAGGCCGGAGCGCGAAACCATGTCCACGACCTCGGGCGCGGACAGCGTCGCCAACGCCTTGGCCAGCGCCGCGTAGCCGCCGACGCGGACATAGTCGCGGATGTCCTTGGGATCGATCTGCCCGTTGTTGCCGAAGAGAACACGTTGCTGGCGCCTGTAGAACGGCACCTCATCCTCGTGGAGGACGCGCGCGCCGGAGACCGGGTCCTTGTAGAGCAGGCGCTCCACGGGCTTGCGGCCGTTGCTGACGCTGGCCACGAGCGCCGCGGCGTCGCGGGGGCC
>DATECV010000282.1:0-5387 GCA_035286725.1 Dehalococcoidia bacterium
GAGCCACAGAACCGGGGCGAAGCGCGCTCGGCCGCCGTCAGCCCCACAGCCTCAGGCGACGCCCCTGTGTCGAACAGCGTTCCCGTCGTGCAGACGGACGCCCAGGACTCTCAGGACGCCGGGCCGGTCGACACCGGCGACGGCCCGGCCCCCGAGGAGGACGTCCCCGCGGTCGAGCCGACCGCCACCCCCGAAGCCGAAGAACCGGCTGACACCGAGGAGGACGACCCCACCGTCACGCCGACCGCCACCCCCGAGCCCGGCGACGGCTGCCTCTTCTGCATCGACCCCGAGATCATCATTCCGCTGCCGACCGAAGACCCCGGCGACCCCTGCCCCTTCTGCCTCGACGTGGACCTCGTGTTCCCCATCGACGTCACCCCACCGACCATCAGCAACGTCGACACTTCGTTCTGCTTCCCCATTCTCGTCGTGAGCCTCGAAGTCGACGCGACCGCGGAGGTCTGGTTCGAGTACGAGTACAACGGCAACGACTACGAGTCCATCCACAAGGACGCCGCCAACGACACCTTCATCCCCGAGGACATGGGCGGCTTCGGCTGGGGCGTCTACTTCATCAGCTCTATCGATGTCCACGCCGTCGACCTGTCCGGCAACCACGCGATGACCACCATCGGCATGCCGGACCCCGACCTCGGCTGCTAGACCGGCCCCGGCTCGACGGCCCGCAAAGGGGCCCCCATCCCGGGGGCCCTTCCTGCACCCCGCGAAAAGCTGAACTCTGCCCAAGCTGACCCGCTGACAAGCCGACCCGCTGACGGGCCAGCAGGCTGTCAAGCAGGCCGGCAAAGCTAACCCGCTAACAGGCCAACCAGCTAACAACCTCCTGGCCCCCGTCATGTGGCCGTAACACCCCGTGGCTATACTCCCGGGACGGAGGAGCGCTATGCAGAGCATCCTGTTCGTGGACGCGACGGAGGAGCTTCGCCCCCTCACCTCGGCCATCGAGGAGGCCGGCTTCAACGTCACCTACTCGCCGCTCGACCGCGCGCTCGATGGCGCCCGCAGCCAGACGCCGGCCGCCATGATCTTCTGCCTCCTCGGCCGCCCCGATGCACCCGCCATCCGCAACCTCCTCCGCTCGGCCGATATGCCCGCGGGCGTCGCCTCCGTCGCCATCCTCCGCAGTGACCAGGTCGGCGGGTTCGACTTCACCATCGGATTCGACGACTTCGTCATCCACCCCGCCCTCACCGAAGAGATGGTCACGCGCGTGAAGCGCGCCATCTGGCTGCGCAGCGGCGTCGAGGGCGACAACGTCCTCCGCGCCGGCGACCTCCACATCGACCTCGCCAACTACAAGGTCTTCGTCGGCGGCCGCCCCGTCGACCTCACTTACAAGGAGTACGAGCTGCTCCGCTTCCTCGCCACCAACCGCGATAAGGTCTTCACGCGCGAGGCCCTGCTCAACCGCGTCTGGGGCTACGACTTCTACGGCGGCGCCCGCACCGTCGACGTCCACATCCGCCGCCTGCGCAGCAAGATCGAGGACCGCGCCCACACGTTCATCGAGACCGTGCGCAATGTCGGCTACCGCTTCCACCTCGAGTAGCTGTTCAGTCGTTGGTCGTTGGTCATTAGGGGCTGGTGGACAGTCACTCTGAGGTCGCCACGTCCACGGGCACAAGCGCCGCCAGCGCCGCGCGCATACCCTCCTCGCTGTTCCAGGGGTCCGCGCCCGGCGCACTGATCCGAATCACCGCCGAGCCTGCGTGCGCCACCGCGAAGAACGTGTCGTCCGCCTGCGAGCAGTCGCCGCTGTTTGGTCCTGCCGGATCCCGCCCGGCGTAGATCATCGCGCGGCCGCGGCCGCCGAGGTCGACTTCGGTCACCATCGCGCAGTCGAGGGCGCCCGCAGGATCGGCGCCGCTCGCGACGAGCGTGTCCCACTCATCGGCGCGCCACTCCTGCAGCTCGACCAAGGTCTCGCCGAACTCGTCGGCGCCGGGCCGGTACTTGAGGACGGCACGGTAGCGGAGGAGCGGGCGCGCGGCGGCCTCGGCGACGAATGAGCCCTTCAGGGCCAGCGGCGGCAGGCCGGCCGGCTGCGTCTCGCGGTCCAGCCAGTAGTACGTAAAGTCCGGGCTCGGCTGCAGTACAGGCGCTGCGGGGTCCGGCTCAACGTAGCCGAGCGCCGCGGGGTCGAAGAAGTCCGGGGCCAGGGAGTCCCCCGGCACGAATCCCTGTGTGTAGCGGGTGATCTGCCCGATGGCCGTCCCCGGCCGCCGGTCGTCCGGTCCCGTCGCCCTGGGCCGCAACGAGCCACTACGCTCCAACGCGATGGGCAGGAACGTGCGCGCATGTACGTACAGCGTGTCGATGAACACTGTGTCTTCGGCCTTCCTGCGAATGGTGCCCTGTGTGTAAAGCGCCGCCACCGGCGTCCCTTCGAACGTCTCGACGTCGATCGGTGCGGTGATCGCGCTCTCCGTGAAATCGCGACAACCCAGGAGCAACGACAGGAGCACACTGTCCGAGTCACGGCAGCGCACGGCCTCGCGCTTGCGAACGGTCCCATCCTCTTGCGTCTCGTACCAGCGGTCGCCGTCGATGATCCAGGTCGACGCCTTCTCGCCGAAGTCGCCGAACGCGGTGCGCACGAACACCCGCGCGCGCTGTGATGCGGGATCGATCCACAGCTCCGATACCGTTGTCACGGTGAACGGCTCCTGGAATATCACGGTCGTGACCGTCGGGTGATAGACCTCGCCGGGACGCGAGATCGCCTGCAGCATGCGGCCGTAGATCACGGAGAGCGCGGACTGCTGGACGGCCGGAGGCGGCGGGCCAGCACCACTGCGCGCCGTAGCGCATGCGGCTGCGCCCATCGCAGCCGTGACGAGCAACATCAGGAACGGGATCCATCCCAGCGGCCGCATCATGCGCGCTCAGCCTACTCCCGCGCCCGCACCCCCCACCAGCGCCCCGCTTGTCACCGCGAGATCTTCTCGATGATCGCCTCCAGCTCCTCATCGCTGTGGAACCGGATCACGATGCTCCCGCCGCGCGCGCCCTTCTTCACCGCAACCGGCGTCCCCAGCGCGTGCCGCAGGTCGTCCTCGATCGCGCGCACGTGCGGGTCCACACGCCGCACGCGCGGCGCCTTCCGTCCCGGCGTCCCCGCCCGCAGCGACTTCGCGATCTCCTCCGCCTGCCGCACCGTCAGCTCGTCCGAGACGACCTTGCGCCACACGTCCAGCCGCAGCCGCGCGTCCTCGATCGAGAGCAGCGCCCGCGCGTGCCCCTCGCTGATCTGCCCCGTCCGGATGCTCTCCAGGATCTCCGCCGGCAGCCCCAACAGCCGCAGCGTGTTCGCCACCGCCCCCCGGCTCCGCCCCACCCGCTTCGCGATGTGCTCCTGCGTCATGCTGAACTCGTCGTGCAGCTGCCGGAACGCCTGCGCCTCCTCCAGCGGGTTCAGGTCCTCCCGCAGCAGGTTCTCCACCAGCGCGATCTCCAGCAGCTCCGCCCCCGCGGCCTCCCGAATCACCACCGGCATCCGCGCCACGCCCGCCATCCGCGCCGCCTGGAGCCGCCGCTCCCCCGCGATGAGCTGATACGTCGCCGGCCCCATGCCCGAATCCGCCTGCGTCACCACGATCGGCTGCAGCACCCCGTGCTCCCGGATGCTCTCCGCCAGCCCCTGCATCGCCCCTGGCTCGAACGACGCCCGCGGTTGATGCGGGTTCGGCGTGATCAGGTCGATGTCCACCGTCTCCACGCCCCCGCCCGCCCCCGTCTTCGGGATCAACGCCGAAAGCCCGCGCCCCAACCCCCGCTGCTGCGTGCTCATCCGATCACCTCCCTGCGTCCCAATCTCCGTGACCGCTCTACCGCCAGTACCCGCGGACCTCTCATAGAGTCGCCGCCCAGTGCATCACTCAAACCCGCACACGACAGCGCCATCGCTTTCATGCTGAGCGCAGCGCAGCATCTCGCCACAACCGACCACGTGCCCTCCTGCTGTTCTGTTGATAGCACGCGTCTCACTTCTCACTTCTCACTTCTCTCTTCCCACGTCTCACGCCCCACTCCTCACGGCATGTTTCTCCCCCGCGATCACCTCCGCCGCCAGCGCCTCGTACGCCGCGCTCGCCCGCGACGACGGATCGTACTGAAAGATCGATTGACCGTGGCTCGGCGCTTCGCTGAGCCGCACGCTGCGTGGGATCACCGTCGCGAACGTCTGAGAAAAGTGCGCGCGCACTTCGTCCGCCACCTGCTGCGAAAGATTCGTCCGTCCGTCGAACATCGTGAGCAACAGGCCCCGCAGCGTCAGGTGTGGATTGAGATTCCGCCGCACCAGCTCCAGCGTCGACGTCAGTTGCCCCAGCCCCTCCAGCGCCAGGTACTCGCACTGCACCGGCACGATCACTTCGTCCGCCGCCGCCAGCGCGTTCACCGTCAGCAACCCCAGAGAAGGAGGGCAGTCGATCAGGATGTAGTCGTACGCTTCCCGCACCGGCTCCAGCGCGCGACGCAGGCGAAACTCGCGTGCCATCATCGGCACCAGCTCTACCTCCGCGCCCGCCAGACCGGGCGTCGCCGGGACGAGCGCCAGGTTCTCGACGGTTGTCCCTACAACTACTTCCTTCGCATGCGTCCCGCCCACCACGACGTCGTACGTCGTTGGACCCTCGGTCCGCATCCCCAGCCCTGCCGTGGAGTTCGCCTGTGGGTCAAAGTCGAAGATCAGCACGCGCCTGCCGTGCCGCGCCAGCGCCGCGCCCAGGTTGATCGCGGTCGTCGTTTTGCCGACGCCGCCCTTCTGGTTTGCCAGGGCGATGATCGTGCCCACGCCGGCTCCTGTGCCGCAGCCAGGCGCCCAATGTTTCACGTGAAACATCACGCCTCATGCGTGCGGGACGGCGTTAGCGTAACGCAATCTCGGGGTGCTGTCGCATCCGCGCCTCGATCTCCACCCGCGTCCCCATCGCCGATGCGCCGGCGCCGCCCACCGACAGGCTGGCCGCCGCCGCCCCGAACCGCGCCGCCTCGTTCGCGTCCCCCGTCTCCCGGTAGCGGATCAGGAAGCCCGTCGCGAACGTGTCCCCCGCCCCCGTCGCATCCACCTCCGCCTCCGGAAACGCCTCCATCTCGCGCCACACCCCGTCCGCGAAGATCCGTGCCCCCCGGTGCGACCGCGTCACCGCCACGATCGGCGCGCCCGCCGTCCACCGCGCCAGCTCCGTCTCGTCGCCCGCCAAGTCCTCATCGCTCGCGAAGATCGCCGACGCCCCATCCCAAAAGGGCGCACCTCGCCACGGCGCATGCCGTACGCGACCTTCGTCGTCGATCGCCCGCAGCCACCCCTGCGCCGACACCCCCACCAGCGCGTTTCGCGAAAACTGCCGAGCAATTGAAGC
>DATECV010000283.1:0-17801 GCA_035286725.1 Dehalococcoidia bacterium
TCCATCCAGCTTCTCGATCCCGTGAAGGCACAGGCGATCATCGCCGAGGCCTTTGGCGACGAGACCGCCGGGATCCGCGCCGCCGAGCTCCTCGTCGCAGCGGGCGTCACGCCGTAAGATACCTGCGTGGCTGAAGGTATCTCGACCGACTTCCTGATCCTCTGCGACGCCGCGCAGGTCCAGGGCGAAAAGCTCTATATGCTCGGCGGTGGCTGGACGCAGATCTGGGTGAAGCAGCTCCCGGCCCAGCATCACATGGCCGTTGCCGCGGGGATCCTCATCCCCTGGCTCGAGACCAACGCCAAGCACCAGTTCAAGCTGGTGGTCCGCGCCGAGGACGGAGCGGCCTTCAGCGAGGTCCAGGGCGAATTCGAGCAGGGACGCCCGCCCGGGCTGCCACCGGGCTCCGCCCAGCGCGTCATGCTCGCCATCAACATGAACATCCGGATCGAGCGGGCGTGCGAGGCCGTCGCCGAGATCGCCCTCGATGGGCAGGTGTCCAAGGCCGTGCCGTTTCGGATCGTCCAGCAGCCGGCCCGCTAGCCTCCCTGGCCGCGCGCCTGCGCCAGGAAGGCATCGAACAGCCGCCGCTGCAGGGGATGAAACGCGGGCTTGTGCTCCTCGAGCCGCTCCGGGTGCCACTGCACCCCCACCACCCAGCGGTGCTGTGAGCTTTCGACGCCCTCGACGAGCTGCTCTCCGTGATCGTCCGCCGGCGTCGTCGCCGCGAACGCCACCGCGCGCAGCCCCTGCGCCAGGTCGGCCTGTCGCACTGCCTGGTGGTGCCGAGAGTTGATCTCGAACTCCTCCTGCTCGTACGCCGCGAGCAGTCGCGTGTCCGCCAGCAACGACACCTGGTGCCACCGCGAGGGGTACCCTTCCGTACGGTAGTCCGCACGGTGCTCGCCGCTATCGACGTGCTGCAGGAGCGTCCCGCCAAACCCGACGTTCAGGAGCTGATGGCCGCGGCAGATCGCGAGCACCGGGATGTCCCGATTCAGCGCAGCCATCAGATACGAAAGCTCCATCGCGTCCCGCGCCGGGTCCGTTTCCCTGACCTTGGGGTGCCGCGCCGCTCCGTACTGGGCCGGGTCCACGTCGATCCCTCCCGTCAGCACGAGCCCGTCCAGCGTCGGCGCGAGTTCGCCGACGCGGCCGGCCGCCGGCTCATCGAGATCTACCACCTCGCCACCGGCCTCCACGACCCGCGACCAGTAGCGGTCGACGGCCTCGCCGGGCACGTCTTCCCAGCGGGTCACACCGATGCGGGCTCCGCTCGTCATAGTCCTCCCGTCGAGCATGGGTTACGCGCTGTAAAACGCCACGAAGTACCAAGGATCGAGCCGGAACCCCGGCGGCGCAAGCTGCTGAGATACGCCCGGAGAGGGGTCTGAGTTCGGGATAGGGCTGGATACGGCTTGAGAGCCGGAGACGCTACTCTTCGAACTCCACCTCGTCGGCTTCTTCCGCCGCCGCCGCGTCGAACAAGCTCGTTTCGCGCGGCTCCCTCTCGGTTTCGGCGTCCGTGTCCAGGTCCTCGCCCCAGTCCTCCAGCTCGTCCGAGAGCTCTTCGTCTTCGTCCTGGTCGGAACGCACCATCGATTCCTTCGTGTATGGCCGCACGACCTCGCCCGCTTTCCCCGCCGGGAACGACAGCCGCCCCACCAACGACGGGTGCTGGAAGGTCTCCTTGATGATGACGCGCACGCCCTCGCTGTCTACGCTTGTGACCGCCGCCGCGTACTGGTTCCCGCCGTCCATCAGTCTGGTCAGCCGGATCGCCACCTTTGGCTCCACGTCGCTGATGTACTCCCCGGCCATCGTCTCCACCGTCAGCCGGGACCCCACCACCTTCAGGGCCACCTCGTCCCCGGCTGAGAGCGTCGCCAGAAGCTTCAGGTTCGCCGGGCGCAGCCGCGTCACGCCTGTCTTGCCCATCTCCTCGATGAACAGGCTCGTGTCCACCTGCTGCGCCTTGTCGGGCTCGGCCTTCGCCTTGGCGCTCGCCAGCCGCTCCAGGTTCTTTCGGGCGATCGCGTTCGAAGGCTCCAGCTCCAGCGTCCTCTGGTACGCCTCGCGCGCTTCCTTGATCTTGCCCGTCTCGCTCAGTGCTTTCGCCAGCCGGTTGTAAGCCGCCGCGTCGTCCGGAAACACGGCGATGATCTGGCGGTTCGTCGTAATCGCTTCTTCCCACCGGCTCTGCATGGCGAACTGGATCGCCTGCTCGGTCCGGGCGCGCTTCATGCGTGATTTGTCTTCCGTCTGGGCCGGGTACGTCATGTGTCCTCTGTGTTGTCCCCTCTGAATGTCGGGTGATTGTAGATGCTGCCCGATCACATTTCAAGGGTCGTCTGCCCGCTGGTATATCGTCGGATCATAACGCTGGCTGATGGTCACGTTCCCGTAACATTACGTATCGGCCATTCGCCCAGATCCCTCGCCCTCCGGTGACGAAACACCTATCTTTCCCGCATGGATCACGCCTCGCCGGACCTCACGGAGATTGTCGTTGGGCGAACTGTGTTTCTTGAATTCCAGGAGAACTGCTGGCTCGTGGCGCATTCGCGCTCGAAGGAAGCGATCTGTGTAGACCCTGGCGGCGACGCGGACCAGGTCCTCGATCTGGCGCGCCAGATGGGGCTCACCATCAAGTATATCGCTACGTCGCATGGCCACATCGACCACATCGCCGGCGTCGGCGCCCTCCGCCGCGCTACCGGAGCGCCCGTCCTCGCCCACGGCGGTGACGTAGAGATGCTGCGTTATGCAAAGGACATGGGCCTTCGCTTCGGGATGACCGTCGAGGACCCCGGCGAGCCCGACAGCCTGCTCGCCGATCTTGACGATGTCGACGTCGGCGGCCTCAAGCTGAAGGTCTTGCACACGCCCGGCCACACCCCGGGCAGTGTCTGCTTCTACGCAAACGGCGTCGTGTTCGCCGGCGACACCCTCTTCAACGGATCGATCGGCCGCACGGACCTTCCCGGCGGCGACTACGATCAGGAGATGGCCAGCATCTGCGACCGGCTGCTGGCCCTTCCGGACGACACCATCGTCCTGCCCGGTCACATGGACCAGACCACCATCGGCCAGGAGCGCCAGCGCAACCCCTACGTGCGGATGGAGCTGGCCCGTCGCGCCGGCAAGTAGCCCCGGACCGTGTCACGTCCCGCGCCCGTCGACGTCGCGCAGGGATGCGACGCCGGCCTCCACACGGTACCGGTGGTACCGCTCCAGCGCGGCCATCGCCCGCACGGCGCGCTCCGGATAGAAGTACGCCGGCACGTGCGCCTGATCCAGCATCACCCGGCCGCGCGCCACCGCATCGCCGCCCATGTAGACGCCCATCACGGGCTTGTCGCTGCTTCGCGCCAGATGCGCGATGCTCCGCGCGGTCCGCTCCGGCTCGGTCACCGCTTGCGGCGTCAGCATCACGATCACACCGTCGACGTTCGGGTCGTCCAACGCCGTTTCGATTGCCAGTTGGTACCGTTCCGCTGGCGCGTCCCCCAGCACGTCGATCGGGTTCGCCCACGATGCCGCCGCCGGCAGCCCTCCCGCCAGCCGGCCCTCGGACGCCGCCGAAAGCCGCGCCAGCGCCAGCCCGTACCGCTCGATCGCGTCCACGGTCATGACGCCGGGACCTCCCGCGTTCGTGACGACAGCGATGCGCCGCCCTCGCGGTAGCGGCAGATACGAGAACGCCAGCGTATAGTCGAACAGCTCGTCCATCGTGTACGCGCGGATAATGCCCGCCTGCCTGAACGCCCCGTCCACCACGGCGTCCGATGCCGCCAGCGATCCCGTGTGCGACGCCGCGGCCTTCGCCCCTGACGCGCTGCGCCCGACCTTCATCATCACGCACGGCTTCCTGGCCGTGACGTTCTGCGCGGCGCGCAGAAATGCGCGCGCGTCGGTGAAGCCCTCCAGGTAGCCCACGACGAGCTTTGTCTCGCGATCCTGACCCAGGTACTCCAGCATCGCCACTTCGTCGACGTCGACCATGTTGCCCAGCGACACGAACTTCGAGAACCCCACCCCGATGGCCCGCGCCCAGTCCAGGATCGCCGTCGCCACCGCGCCCGACTGGCTCATCAGGGCCACTTCGAATTGCAGCGGCGTCGTCTCGGCGAAGGTCGCGTTCAAGCTTGCGAACGTATTGATGATCCCTACGGAGTTCGGACCGACGATGCGCACGCCGCCGCGTCGCGCCTCCTCCAACACCGCTTGCTCCAGCGACGCTCCTTCCGCACCCGTCTCCCGGAATCCGGCTGTGATCACCACCGCCGCCCGCACACCCTTCCGGCCGCACGCGGCGATCACGCCGGCCACGGCGTCGCGCGGCACCACGACGATCGCCAGGTCCACAGCCCCGGGGATGTCCTCCAACCGCGCATAGGCTTCCATCCCCAACACCGGCTCGGCGCGGGGGTTCACCGCGTAGACGCTCCCTCTGAATCGAGCACGCACGATGTTGTCGAGCAGGACGTGTCCCAGCTTCTGCGGGTCGCGCGACGCGCCGATCACCGCCAGCGCGCCGGGTTGGAAGAACGCGTCGAGCGTGCTTGTCACGCCACCATTCTACGGGCCGCGGACATCAGTCCGATTCGGCGGCTGTCTCAACAGCCTCACCGTCATCCTCGGCGCCGCCCCCGCCTTCGACTTCTTTTGAGATTCGCCAGCCCCTGCACCAGCACCATCTCGAGCGCGTGGCGCCGCTGCCCGAGCGTCGCAAGCTGATAGACCAGGTACTGCCAGCCGTGCGGCACAAGCCGTGCGGAAACCTCCGTATACTCCGGCTTCTCCTCGATGGTGTACGTCAGGTAGCACGGCACGCTCCCGATCATCAC
Source organism: Dehalococcoidia bacterium (assembly GCA_035286725.1). GTDB lineage: Bacteria > Chloroflexota > Dehalococcoidia > DSTF01 > JACRBR01 > JACRBR01. The sequence goes on from DATECV010000283.1 coordinate 4,851, forward strand.
GTGCAGTTGGATGGCCCGGTCCCGCTCACGTTCCAGGACGTCGAAGATCTCGCCCTCGTGCGCGGAAGCAGAGGCGATGTCCCGCTGCAGCGCGGCGTAGATGTCGTTCGCCGGTGCGCGAATCGCGAACGCTTTCTCGATCGCCACGTCAACCCCCATTTGCCGAGATTCCCGGTGGCACTCCGGACGCGCCTCCACTCATAATACGCGGGCACGGCGACGCCTTCACCGTCAAGGGGAGCATGCGACGACGAATCACCGCACCTTCCGCGCTCCTTGGAGCACTCCTCCTGGCCGCTTGCAGTGGACCGCCTTCTCCTTCACCAACTCCAACCGCTCCCGCCCGGCAGTCCAGCCCGATCATCGTCCGCGACGGTGAACGCATCGTGATCGGCGTGTCGGTCGCCCTGTCGGGCGACCAGGGAGTGGTCGGTCAGGATCTCGCGAACGCTGTCGACCTCGCCGTCGCCGATTTCGGCCGGCCCATCAAGGGCCGCGAGGTCGCCGTCCAGCCCGAGGACGACGGGTGCAACGACGCCGAGAAGGCCACCGCGGCCGCCGCGACACTCGTCTCAGCCGCCAACACCGCGGGGGTGATCGGCCCGATGTGTACGACCGGAGCACAGGCCGCGAATGACGTGTACGAGGGCGCCGGCTCCGTACACATCACTCCCTCCGCGACACGCAACGATCTTTCGGAACAGGGTGGGCGCTTCTTCTTCCGCACGGCGTGGCGGGACGACGCACAGGCGAAGACGCAGGCCGCATATGCCCGGAGCGACCTCTTCGCGGATACCGTCACGGTGATCGACGACGGAGAGCCCTACGCGAAGACCCTCGCCGACGCCTTCGTCGCCGAATTCGAAGCGGCAGGCGGGCGCATCCTCTCGCGAGAGCGCATCGCCCGGGGCACGACTGAATTCGGTCCGCTCGCGCGTCAGATAGCATCCCAGGAGCCCGATGCCGTCGTCTTCGAGGGGTTCGATCCGGAGGGCGCGCTGCTCGTCCGTGCCCTGCGGGGGAGCGGCTTTCGCGGCGCCTTCCTGGGGCCCGATAGCCTGCTCAACTTCCGCGACTTCGCCCAGGTCGCCGGCGAAGCGGCGGAAGGCGCTGTCATCACCGGCGGCCCCGCGCCCGACGACGCCTTCATCCAGCGCTTCGCCGAGAAATACGGCCATCCGCCGGCCACGTCATTCGTCCTGCAGGCCTACGACGCGACCCGCGTCCTGCTCACGTCCCTGGAATCCGTCGCGGAAGAGGACGGCGAGGGCCGTCTCGTGGTCGACCGCGAGCGCCTCGCCGCGGCATTCCGCGCCCAGAGCTTCGCCGGGCTCACGGGGACCATCCGCTTTGATGAACGAGGAGAACGAGCCGATGCGACCGCGCAGGAGGCTGGACTGGCCATCTACCGCGTGACGGGCGGCGCATTCGAGCTGGTCGAGGAACGCTAGGCCGCTCGTTTCGGGTCCAGTCGCGCCAGCTCGTCCAGCGCCTGCGACAGAGCCTCGTTGAGCAGCCGGATCGTCTCATCCCGCTCGTCGATCTCGTGTCGCAGTTCCCCGATACGCTCCGCCGAGCGTGAAGGGTGCGGTCGCTTCGTCGTCGCTTCTTGCATGGGGCGATTCTCCCGCCGTTCCCCTCGCGGTGCTATCAGAGAACACCCTGATCCTTGGGAGGCTTCGCACGCCGCAATCTGCGTTACGAAGACCTTACGCAGAATTTCCCTTCCTGCGACCACGGCATAACCATGCCGGGCCCTGCCCACGCGATATTGGCTTCGGGACAAGCGCAAGAGCCCGCATAGCCGCGGGCGCAACAGGAGAAAGGACCGTCATGCTAAGGAAACTGGGAATTGCAGCTGTCGTGGTGGCGAGCGCCACCATCGCCTTCGCCGCTCTGACCCCGGCCGCCGGCGCCGAGGAGGGTCGTGGCGACGTCGTCCTGCGCGGTCGCGGCGTGCTCGACGCCCACGGCACGGGTGTCGCGGCCGTGAAGGGCCGCGTGGACATGCAGGTGAACGCAAACCGCGGCATCCTGCTTGTGAAGGACATCGCGGGCGACGCCTTCGTGCGCGTCAATGGCAACGGCGAAACCGCCCACTGGAACGGCTTCACCGTGTACTTCGGTACGGGCGAGGCCTCAATCGTCGGCAGCCATGTGGCCGTCATCGTCGTCGGGACCGACATCGACCTGCACGCCGCGGGCAAGGGCTGGGCCTACCTGAAGGGGCGCGGGCACTACTTCGTGAACGGCGAGGGCCCCTTCCCCTGGAACCCTGATGGCGCGTTCGCCGGGGTCGACGACGGCGGCGCCGACCCGCCGCCCGAGGACAGCTAACCCTCACATCGGTGGGCGGGGAGGACGCTCGGGTGGGCGTCCTCCCTGCCGATCCCGAATCTGGTCGGCTCGTTTTTCCGCCATTTTTCCCGGCGTTTTACAAAAGGGACACATGCCCGGCGTCCCCTTCCTGCGACGATACTGACAGAACAGGAACGAATGCCACCGGAGGGGACACATGCCCGCAGCCCAGCGGCCCGCCACGCCAGCCTCGACCCCTTCCGTCGCAGCCGCCGGGACCATCGTCGTCGTCGACGATGACCAGCACATCCGCGAATTGGCCTCCCTCTACCTGGAGAAGGAAGGATTCGCCGTCACCTGTGCCGTCGATGGCGCCTCGGCCGTCGATATTATCCGGCGCACCCAGCCCAGCATCGTCGTCCTCGACCTCATGCTCCCCGGCAAGACCGGCTACGACGTCTGCAAGGAGCTGCGCCAGGAGAGCAACGTCCCCATCATCATGCTCACCGCCCGCGACGAGGACGTCGACAAGATCGTCGGCCTGGAGCTCGGCGCCGACGACTACCTCACCAAGCCCTTCAACCCTCGCGAGCTCGTCGCCCGCGTCAAAGCCATCCTTCGGCGCGCCGAGAACGGCGCGTCCCCTGCCGATGCTGGCGCCATCAGGCTCGGTGCCCTCACTGTCGACAAACAGCGCCGCGAGGTGAAGCACAACGGCAACGAGCTTCAGTTTCGCACCAAGGAGTTCGATCTCCTCGCCGCTCTCGCTGAGAACGCGGGCATCGTTCTCACGCGCGAGCAACTCCTCGACCGGGTCTGGGGCTACAATTTCTACGGCGAGACCCGCACCGTCGACGTGCATGTGCAGCATGTCCGCGCAAAGCTCATCGGTACGGGGCTCGGGATCGTCACCGTCCGTGGCGTTGGCTACAAGCTCGTTGAGGGCCCCGGCCGTTAGGACGACGCGTGCTGTTCTTCAAGAGTCTCCGCGTCCGCGTCATCATCTCCTTCGTGCTCATCGTGGTCACCACGCTGACCGCCGCGGGCCTGACACTCTACGCTCTGTTTGGCGGTTATCGTGAGGACCTCACGACCGCGACACTCGAGCAGATCGCCGCTCCCATCTACTACAACTTCACCGTCCCATCCACCTTCACCACCACACCCCGCGGCGGCGAGCGCCTGCGTGAGGAGCTTGTCTCCTACATCCGGACCCAGCGCCAGGAGACCGGCGTCTACATCATGTTCCTCGATAGCCGCGGGCGGGTGATCGAGGACTTCGTCCCCGATTCCAACCCCTTCGCCGGCGAGATCTTCTTCGTGCCGGCCCCGCCAGAGCGCGGCCCCAACTTCAACGACCTGCCGGAAGGCGACTACACCACCAGTTCCGGCGAGACCTTCCTCTACGTGACCGTCGCCATGCCCCAGCAGGTCCGCAGGCAGGACGCCGGCATCAACGCCATCGTCGTCGCCCTCCCGGAGTCCGCTGGGCCCGACGTCTACAAGGACCTGCGCCAGCGCCTCATCCTGGCCGGCGGGATCGGGTCTGCCACCGCGCTGGTCGCTGGCCTCCTCCTCTGGCTCTCGCTCTACCGCCCGCTCGCCCGCGTCACGGGCGGTATTCGCGCTGTGGCCAGGGGCGACTTCCGTCAGCGCGTCCCCATGTCCGGCCCCAGCGAGGTACGCACGCTTGCCCGCGACGTGAACGCCATGGCCGATTCCGTCCAGGCCTCCCAGCGGACGCTCCGTGAGTTCCTCGCCAACGTTTCGCACGAGCTCAAGACGCCCCTCACATCGATCCGCGGGTTCAACCAGGCGATGCTCGACGGGACGCTGGAAACGCCCGAGGAGCGTGCCCGCGCTGCCGGCATCATCGATGCCGAGTCACGCCGCCTCCTGCACCTCGTCGGCGAGCTCCTCGATCTCTCCCGCATCGAGACCGGCCAGCAGAAGATGCAGATCGCCGGCATCCGTGTTTCCGAGTTGCTCGCTCACGTGCGCGACGTCTTCGCCTTGCGCGCGGAGGAAGCCGCCATCACGCTCGACGTGCGCGCCGATGCGCAGGACCTCGTCAGCGCCGACTTCGACCGCATCGAGCAGGTGCTCGGCAACCTCATCGACAACGCCTTCCGCCATTCGCCCTCGAAGGGCCGCATCGAGGTTGCTTCCCGTCCGGTACGGGGTGGCTTCGTCGAAGTCTACGTCCGTGATCGAGGCCCGGGCATCGCCGCTGACGACCTTCCCCACGTATTCGACCGCTTCTACCGCAGCGCCGACGAGACGGCCGGGAGCGGCGCTGGGCTCGGCCTCGCCATCTCGAAGGAGATCGTCCACGCCCACGGCGGCGATATCCGCGCCGAATCCCCGGCGTCCGGCGGATCCCTCTTTGCGTTCACCCTGCCCCTCGCCTCAGCGCAGCAGTCGCAGACCCTCCCCCGCTCGCGCCCCCTCGGCTCTCGCCCCGAAGTCCGCGAGGCGTGACCTTCTCCCAGGTACCAGGATCACGGTTCTCGGTGCCGCGGCGCTCCGCTACGATGTCCATCACGAAGGAGCGTGATGCCGACCAGCACGGAACGCAAACTGCGCGTGCACCCGAAGCAGCTGCGCTGCGCCTGTGATCCGCGCGCGCTGAAGTTCAAGACCACCGCTGACCTTGAACCGCTCGCGGGCACGGTCGGTCAGGATCGCGCCGTCTCCGCGCTCGATTTCGGGCTTAGCATCGAGGCCGAAGGCTTCCACGTCTTCGTCTCCGGCCCGCCCGGTACCGGCCGCTCCACCGAACTCCGCACGCAGATCGAGCGCGTCGTTGCCACCCGTCCCCCGCCGCGTGACTGGTGCTACGTCTTCAACTTCGCCGATCCGGCGCGTCCCCGCGCCCTGAGCCTGGCCCCCGGCCGCGGCCACGAGCTCAGCCACGATGTCGACGACCTCATCACCAACCTGCGCCTTGAAGTCCCCCGCGCCTTCGAGAGCGATGAGTACGCCCAGCGGCGCGACCAGGTCGGACGGGAGGTCCAGTCCCGCCGCGACCAGTTCTTCGGAGCTCTCGAGCAGGAGGCGCGCGCCCGTGGCCTCACGGTCAACCCCACGCCCATGGGGATCACCACGCTCCCCCTCGTCGATGGCAAGCCCATCACAAAGGAGCAGTACGACCTTCTGACCGATGAACGAAAGCGCCAGATCCAGGATCACACGCAAGAGCTGGACTCCATCATCGCCCAGATGCTCCCACAGCTCCGCCGCCTCGAACGGGGCGCGCACCAGCTCCTGGCCGAGCTCGACAAGCAGGTGATGGTCGCCATCGCCGCCCCCCGCCTCGACGAGCTCAAGCGCGACTATGTTCAGGAGCACGCCGTCGTCGAGTTCCTCGATGCGGTCGGAGGCGACGTCGTCGCTCACCTGGACGACTTCCGGTCCACTGACGACCAACCACAGTCGCCGCTCCAGATGCTGGCGCCCCAGCCCCAGCGCGACGGCGTCTTCAACCGCTACCAGGTCAACGTCACCGTGACCCACGAACCGGCCGCCCATGCCCCGATCATCGTCGAGGACAATCCGTCCTACTACCACATGTTCGGGCGCATCGACTACCGCGCCACCTTCGGTGCGATGACGACCGACCACACGATGATCAAGCCCGGCGCCCTCCACCGGGCAAACGGCGGTTACCTCGTCGTCCAGGCCCTCGACGTCCTCACCCAGCCCCTGGTCTGGGACACCCTGAAACGCGCCCTTCGCACGCGGACAGTCCGCCTCGAGAACCTGGGCGAACAGTTCAGCATCATCCCCACCTCGACCCTGTCACCCGAACCCATCCCGCTCGACGTGAAGGTGGCGATGATCGGCACGCCTCGCATCTTCTCGATCCTGCAGGCGGCGGACGAGGACTTCGCCAAGCTGTTCAAGGCCAAAGCCGACTTCGCCGTCGACGTTGATCGCACGGACGAACATGCGCTTCTGTACGCCCGATTCATCGCCGGCCAGGTCCGCCGTCTCAAGATGCGCCCCTTCGACAGAAGCGCGATCGCCAAGGTGGTCGAGCAGTCCTCGCGCATGGTGGCCGATCAGAACAAGCTCTCGCTCCGGATGATGGACGTGGTGGACCTCCTCGTCGAGGCTGACTACTGGGCCTGCGAGGAAGAGGCGGCCACGGTCCAGGCAAGCCACGTCGAGAAGGCCATCGAGCAGAAGGTCTACCGTTCCAGCTTGCTCGAGGACCGCGTCCAGGAGTTCATCGCCAACGGCACGATCAAAGTCGACACCGCCGGCGATGTCGTCGGGCAGGTCAACGGCCTCTCCGTCTATGACATCGGTGACTATGCCTTCGGACGCCCGTCCCGTATCACTGCCCGGGTCAGCATGGGCCGCGGCCAGGTCCTCAACATCGAACGCGAGGTCCAGAAGAGCGGTTCTTCGCACAGCAAGGGGTTCATGATTCTGCAGGGCTACCTCAACGGGAAGTTCGCCCACCGGCGCCCTCTCTCCTTCGCTGCCAGCATCACCTTCGAGCAGGTCTACGACGAGGTCGATGGCGACAGCGCCTCCTCTACCGAGCTCTACGCGCTCCTCTCCGCCATCACGGATGTGCCGCTGCGACAGGGCATCGCCGTCACCGGCTCCGTCAATCAGCTCGGCGAAGTCCAGGCCATCGGCGGCGTGAACGAGAAGATCGAAGGCTTCTACGCCGTATGCAAGGCCAAGGGCCTCACCGGTGACCAGGGCGTGATGATCCCCAGGGACAACATGCGCAACCTGATGCTGAAGCCTGAGGTCGTGCGGGCCGTCCGGGATGGCACGTTCAACATCTGGGCCGTCTCCGGCATCGAAGAAGGCATCGAACTCCTCACCGGCCTGGCAGCGGGCAAGGTCCGCGACGACGGTTCGTATCCGGAGGGCACGCTGTTCCGCAAGGTCACCGACATGCTGGAAGAGCTCACGAAGCGCGCTATGGAGGTGAATCGCGGCTCTCGCGAGCCCGTCGCCCCCACCTCTGTCTCCGCAAACGGCGCCCGCGACGACAAGTCCGCGAAGAAGGACGAGAAGCCGCAGAAGCGCCAGCGGCGTAACGAAAAGCAGCGCGGGTAGATTCGCACAGCGCGGGCCTTCCGCCCGCGCGGATTCGTGGGCCGGACAAGACTCGCTCCCCTCCACACGGAAGGCTGCTCATGCAGACCCGCACCGAGATCTCAGCCGGAGGCGTCGCCTACCGCCCACGAGAAGGCGGTGGCTACGACGTCGCCATCATCCGGACCCACGAGGGCCGCTGGCAGCTTCCCAAGGGCTGGGTTGAACAGGGCGAGGCGCACGAAACGACGGCCGCCCGCGAGGTGCGCGAGGAAGCAGGCGTCGACGGTGACGTCGTCGGCCCAATCGACACCATCGAGTACTGGTTCAGCAGCACGTACGATCCCGAGCCCGCCCGCGTCCACAAGTACGTCCACTTCTACCTGCTTCGCTTCACGGGCGGCTCCACGGACGACCACGACCACGAAGTCATCGAGGCCCGCTGGGTCGAGATCGGCGAGGCCCAACGAATGCTGGCCTTCAAGGAGGAACGCCGTATCGTGTCGATGGCGCAACAGGCGCTGGAGCGCGCGTAGGAGCGAAGGTCATGCCAGAAACCCCGGCCGTGCACTTCCGTGGTCCCGTGATGGGCACGCGCGGCATGGTCGCCTCCGCACACCCGTTCGTCTCGCAGGCCGGCGTCGATGTCCTTCGTCGAGGCGGCAACGCCTTCGATGCCGCCCTCGCCATCTCCGCTCTCCTCCCCGTCCTCAAGCCCGCGTTGAACCACCTCGGCGGCGATGCCTATGTGCTCGTGTACTCCCGCCGCGAGGGCAAGGTCACCGCCATCTGCTCCGGCGGCAAGGCGCCCGAAGGGGCTACTCTCGACCGCTACGCTGCTGGCGTTCCGCAACACGGTGGCGCCGCCGCCGCCATCCCCGGCTTGGTCGACGCCTGGGAGGTGTTTCACGCCCGCTGGTGTACGCTCCCCCGCGAAGAACTCATGGGCCCGGCGATCTCAGCTGCCCGCGAGGGGCACCCCGTGTCACGCGAGCTCGCCCTCACGCTCAGCGTCACCCCGAAGTTCTTCGCGAAATACGAGAACATGGCCCGTGCCCTCTACATTGATGGCCGGCCGCCGCGCTTCGGCGAGATCCTGCGCCAGCCGGCGCTTGCCGCCAGCCTCGAGGCCATCTCCCGCCACGGCCGCAAAGCGTTCTACGAAGGCGAGACCGCCGAGAAGATCGCGGGGGGCGTGCGGGCCGCCGGAGGCCACATGACGGCCGGCGATCTCGCGGACCACAGCGCCGACGTCCTTGAGCCACTGTCCGTCGACTACCGCGGCTATACCGTCTACGAGACGCCGCCGAACTCCCAGGGCCTCATCCTCCTCGAGGAGTTGAACATCGTGGAGGGCTGCGATCTTGCTGGCTGGGGTCATCTCTCCGCCGAAGCGGTCCACCACCTCGTCGAGGCGAAGAAGCTCGCGTTCGAGGACCGCCAGAGCTTCGCCGGCGACCCTGCCTTCGTCGATTTCGACCCGCGGCGAATGCTCACGAAGGAGTGGGCTGCCGAACGCCGGAGGGCCATCGATCCGGTGCGCGCCCGGACGGCGGCGGAGCCCGTCGGCGCCTCCGACACGACCTCGTTCGTGGTCATCGACGGCGAGGGCAACGCCTGCAGCTTCATCCAGAGCCTCTACGCGCAGTGGGGGTCCGCCGTCGCCATCGACGGCACGGGCATCATCATGAACAACCGCATGACCGGCTTCTCCCTCCAGCCTGGCCATCCCAATGTCCTCGCCCCGGGAAAGCGCACGATGCACACGCTGAACACCTACCTCGTCTTCAAGGACGGCGAACCGTACATCGCCGGCAACACGCCCGGCGGCGACTATCAGGTGCAGACGAACCTGCAGGTCATCACCAACATGCTCGATTTCGGCCTCGACCCCCAGCAGGCCATCGACGCCCCTCGCTGGGGTGACAGCGGCGGCATTCTCCGCGTCGAAGACCACATGCCCCAAGAGACGCAGCGCGAGCTCGCCCGCCGGGGCCACAACGTCCAGCCCGTCGGCCGCATCGTCGCCCCCATGGGCCGCGCCCAGGTCATCCTCCGTGACCCCTCCGGCGTCCTCATCGGCGGCAGCGATGAGCGAGGCGAAGGCGCCGCCGCCGGCTGGTAGCCTCCGCCCGGAGGATTTTCCGCAGGCTTTACGGTCCCCTTACGCCCCGTCGCTCAGCAACTGGCTTTTCTGCGCGATGATTCCTCCAGCAAGCGCGGGAGGTACACACGCAGTGACACGGAAGCCACTCATCGCCCTCGGACTCGTCGGAACCGGCATCCTGGTCGCGCTCGGCGTGACGGGCGCCGTCGTCGCGGCGGGCGCGCTCACGTCCGACAGCGTCAGCAACGCCACGGCGGCCCCGTCCGCGCCCGACGCGCTTGCGCTCGATACCTTCGACAACAGGCCCGGGCCCGCAAGCGATGCGTTCGCGTCCGCCAGCCCCACGCCCCACGCCCACGCATCCGGCGATGGCGGCGTCGTTACGTCAGACGGCGAGGCGCCGAAGGCCCACCACCCGCCTGCGAAGCCCACCGCCGACGAGCGCGCCTGCATGGCCGACCTCACCGCGCAGGTAAAGGAGGCGACACTCCGGCTGCAGGACCCCGAGGTCGCGAAGGCCGAGGGCTACCGCTTCCCCGACGACCCGACGAAGACCCACATGCCGAACCGCGCCTACGCGCGCGACGGCAAGACGCTCGACTACGCACACCCCGAGTCCGCGATCTATCGTCTCCAGGACGACGGCACGTATCAGCTCGTCGGCGTGCTCTTCACGGCGCTGAAGGGCCAGGGCCCGCAACCCTGCGGCAACGCCACCTGGTGGCACACCCACACGCACTGCGTCGACGACGCCACCGGCAAGCCCCTCGACATGCCCGGCGACCAGCCCTGCCCCGCCGGCACGACCGCACACGAGGGTCGCGCCGAGATGATGCACGTCTGGTTCGTCCTCCGCGGCCAACGCTAGCCCACCATTCCCTATTCCCTGCGTTCCCTGGCCCCCACTGGCTTCCTCGACGCAAGCGGCTGCTAGCATGGATCGCGCATGGCCCGGGCGCCCTCGCTCGAAATCGACCAGGCGCCCTGAGATACTGAGACACTGACCCACTGACGCACGCGCCCGGAGCGACCCATGGCCCAGGACGGCTTCCACTTCTCCCCCCGCCCCAACCGTGCCCATGAGATCGCCTGGCAGCACTGGGGCCCCGAGCCCTTCGAGCAGGCCCAGCGCGACGACAAGCCCGTCCTTCTCGGCATCTCCGCCGTCTGGTGTCACTGGTGCCACGTCATGGACGAAACCACCTACAGCGAGGCCGGCAACATCGCCCTCATCAACGAGCGCTTCGTCCCCGTCCGCGTCGACAACGACCAGCGCCCCGACATCAACGCGCGCTACAACATGGGCGGCTGGCCCACCACCGCCTTCCTCACGCCCGGCGGCGAGGTCATGGCCGGCATGACATACATCCCGCCCGACCAGATGCGCGACATCCTTAACCAGGTCAGCTCCTACTACAAGGACAACAAGGCTTCGATCGAGGAGAAGATCGCGGAGATCCTGGCTAACCGCGAAGGAGCGACGTCACAGCCGGCGGACGCGGACGACGGGCTCTCGGACCAGATCCTCCGCGACGTCCTCCACGCCACCCACGACGCCTACGATCCCGTCTTCGGCGGCTTCGGCAACGAGCCCAAGTTCCCTCACACCGACGCCATCGACCTCCTGCTTCACGCCTTCCTGCGCGACGGCGACCGCGACTCGCTCCACATGGCCCGCAAGACCCTGGAGCACATGTGCAACGGCGGTACCTACGACCAGGAGTGGGGCGGCTTCTACCGCTACAGCACCAAGCGCGACTGGAGCGTCCCTCACTACGAGAAGATGCTCGAGGACAACGCCCTGCTCCTCCGCGCCCTCCTGAAGCTCTACCGCACCACCGAGGATGCCGGCCTTCGCCGCTACGTCGACTTCACCATCGACTACCTCGACAAGTGGCTCACCGATCCGGACACCGGCTGCTTCTGGGGATCGCAGGACGCCGACGAGGACTTCTATCCCCTCCCCGCCGAACAGCGGAAACAGCACCCGGCGCCCTACGTCGACAAGACCATCTACACCTCATGGAACGCTATCGCGATCAGCGCCTATCTCGAGGCCTCCTGGACCCGCGGCCGCCCGGATCTGCGCAACCGGGCCCTCCGCGCTCTCGACGCCCTCTGGGACCGCCTCCACACCGACGGCGCCGGCATGTACCGCTACCTCGCGCCCGACGGCCCGAAGATCCCCGGCCTCCTCGGCGACCAGGCCTGGACCGCGCTCGCCTGCCTCGACGCTTACGAGGTCTCGGGCCGCCCACAAGATCTCGACCGCGCCCTGGAGCTTGCGGCGTTCATGCGCGACCGCCTCGCGTCCCCGAACGGCGGCTTCTTTGACACGCCGGAGGCACGCGAAGGCCTCGGCCGCCTCGCCCAGCGCCAGAAGCCCGTGAATGAGAACGCCGTAGCCGCGACGGCCTTCATCCGGCTCGCCCGTCTGACCCACGACGACGCACACGAACGCACGGCCCGCGCTGCGCTGTCACAGTTCACGCACGTCGCCGAATCGCAGGGATACTTCGCCGCCGGCTACGCGAAGGCCGTCGACCTCCTCCTCAACCCGGGGGCAGAGGTCAAGGTGGTCGCCAGGATGGGAGATCCCGCGGGCCACGCGCTCCACGGCGCGGCCCTCGCGCTGGAAGTCCCGGATCGCGTCGTGAAGGCCATCGACGCGAGCGATGCGGCCGCGCTCGAGCGCGAGGCCCTGCCTTCGCACCCGGCTCCCGCTGCCTACGTCTGTTACGGTACGCTCTGCTCGGCGCCCGTCACCACGCCCGACGACCTGTTCGAGATGGTGTCCCGGACGCGTCAGGCATACGAGGCCACGCGGCCGCAAGAGCCGCTCGCCGGCCCGCGCAGCGACCGCGCCAGCGACTGAACCGCACAGGACGCGCACCCGTACGGACAGGTCTTTTCGTCAGAGTCGCCGCAGGAGACAGACCTGTCCTCCCCGCGCCGGGGACAATAGAAGGAGAAACACGATGGTCGACGAACGACAGGGACGCCTTGCGACCGAGGCTGCCGAGCTGGCCGAAGAACGCTCCTTCCTCGGCCAGATACGGCTCTGGGGCGGCATCGCCGGAGCCGCCCTCCTGGTCCTGTTCCTGGTGCAGAACCTGCAGGAGGCAGAAGTCAACTTCCTCTGGTTCGAGTGGAACGTGCGCCTGATCTTCGCCCTCATCGGCAGCGCGATCCTCGGCGCCATCGCGTCCATGCTCATCGGCTTCTTTCGCCGCCGCGCTCAACAGGCCGAGCTCCGCACACAACTCCGCCGCGAACGCCAGCGCCAGCGCGATCAGTAGCGGCAGCCCTGTCCCCTGTCCTCTGTCCTCTGTCCTCTGTCCCCTAGCTCCGCCGCATGATCAAGATCGACAGCCCGCCCAGCGTCGCCAGGGCCAGAGCCGCCAGCGCGACGATGATCGCGATCGTCACCACCGGCATGCCCGAGTCGCCGGAGTCATCCCCGCTATCGGTCGTGCCGGCGG
>DATECV010000284.1:0-3402 GCA_035286725.1 Dehalococcoidia bacterium
AGAAGGGAGTTCCTGTGTGCCGCGCCGCGGCCGGTGGGCGCCGGTGCGCCGGGGCGTGTGCGGGACGTCGCTCGTCGAGGGCGGAGTCCGCCTCCCGGCGCCACGGTCCCGCCGAAGGGGGTGCGGGCCGAGTCCGGAAGGCTTACGACATCCACCGTGTGTCCGCCGACGAGGCGGGCTCCGCGGCGCAGCAGCTAGGATGATGAGCTTCGTCCACCCCGACTACTGGTAGCACGCGCAGCCTACCGGGCGTGGATTACAGCCACGTGACACCGATGCATCGTCTGCATGAAGTCCCCGCCCCGCGTACCCTGACCTCCATGTCCGGGCTAGCCACGCTCACGGTTCAGATCGGCGAAGCCGAAGTACGCGTGATCGCAGCGGACGCGTCGGCGATGACCCTCGCGGCCGTGTCCGTGTCGCTCGAGACCCTCTCGCCGCACCCCGGCTGGGCCGAGCAGCGGCCAGACGATTGGTGGACGGCCCTCCGTCAGGCGCTCTCGGCGCTCGCGCGGGAAGTCGCAGTCGGCGACATCGCGGAGCTCCGCGTGGAGAGCGCCCGCCACGCCTCCGTCTTCCTCGACGGTGAGCGCGATGTCATTCGCCCGGCCATCCTCGCGGGCGACCAGCGCGCGTCGGCCGAAGCGGCGGAGATCGAACGCAGCCTCGGCCACTCGCTCGAAGGTCCGGCGGCGTCTCACCTGCTCTGGATGCGCCGAAATCAGGCCATCGCCTTCAAGCGCGTCCGCCGCCTGCTCTCACCGAAGGGGTACCTGCGCTTCCTGCTCACGGGCGACCTTGCCTTCGACGCAGGCGACGCGGCCGCCACGGGGTTGTTCGACGCCGGCTCGGGCGATTGGTCCGAAGCGACGTGCGACGCGCTCGAGATCAGCATGGAGATCTTGCCGCCGGTGCGTGCCGTACCCCGGCCGATGGCGCTTCTGGAGCACGCGGCCGCTGCGCTCGGACTGATGCCGGGGATCTCCGTGGTCGGCTGACTCTGCCCCTCGCTCACTCCTCGTCCGGAAACGATGTCGCCATCCCGCCGCGCCGCGCGTCCAGCGGCAGCGACAGCAGCTTCGCGATCTGCGCGATGTGCAGCAGGTCGTGGTACGCCACGTGGTGCAGGATGCCTTCGATCGTGATCGTCCCCGCGACTTCGTGCCGGCCGGTGCGGCCGAGCTGCTCCGGTTCGAGCCCGCGCACCATCTCCATCGCCTCGCCGCGCGCCGACGCGAACTCGTCGAGCAGACGCGCCACCGGCCATGCCCGCATCCCCGACGACTCCAGCACCTGCTCCTCGTCGATGTTGGGAATGGGCGGGTCGTCGGCGTCCAGCATCCATCGGACCCGCTGCAGGTTCGACGCGTAGTGGACCGACAGCAGGTGCGCCACCACGTCCCGCGCCGACCACCCTTCAGGGCCGGACGCTCCGGCTGCCTCGTCCGGCAGTCCATCGAGCAGCGCGTGCAGTACGGAAGGAGTTCGTGCGAGTGTATCGATGGTCGAGGGGTACAGCATGGTCAAGTGTACTCGCGCACATGACCTGGCGCACGTCGACGCAGGTTGCTGATAGCGGGCTCCAAGATCGGAACGGACCCTATCCGTCCCATCTGTTCAATCTGTTGATCTAACCTAGCCCTCGGCGCGCGTGTATGCGCCGCTGTCCGCGTCGTACATCACCCACGCGCTGCGCTCCGCCGTGTTCTGGCCCCGCGGATCGAGCTCCGTGCGCAGGATGTGCAACTCCTCCTCCGTCGGCGAGTCCAGCGTCGCGACCTCGTCCGCCACCACGGGCGGATACTCGCACTCCGACAGCACCTGCTCCACCGTTACCCACGGCGCGATCGCCACGAGCCGCATCTTGCGCCCCTCTGTGTAGTCATACATCGCCCACGGCGTCACCACGCGGTACGGGCCCGTGTCCACCGGCAGCCCAGCCCGTTCCCGCGCGCCCTCCGTCCCGTCCAGGAACCCGGGCGACGAGATGAAGTCCACCCGCTCGACGAACTTGCGCTTCTCCTGGTCCGTCATCAGGATCGTCCGCCAGCACAACGCCGCGATGGAGTCCGCGCCCCCCGGCCCGCCGAAGCGCCGCGCGCCGGCCCCGTACTCGCCGATCGCCGTCGAGTTGATGTTGCCGTGCTGGTCGACCTGCAGCGTGTTCAGCAGCCCGTAGTCCATCAGGCCCAGCTGAGCGTGGTTGCCCGCCGTGTTCATCGTGCCCCACGCCAGCGCCCGGTACCCCGCTCGCGACGACACCATCGTCATCACCGGCTCGAACGGCAGCATCGGCTCCGGCGCGATGACGCCGTCCTCGGTGATGTACTGCGCGCCCGGCGCGTACAGCTTGATCGCCAGCAGCACCGCGTACATCGGCGAGCCCCCGCCGGCCACCCAGTACGTCTTCCCGTCCTCCACCATCCGCGCGACGGTGCAGATCTGCATCTCCCGCTCATTAAACGAGGATGCCCTGGTGCCGATGCCCGGACGGATCGCTAAGTCGAGGGTCATGGGGTTGCACTCCTCATCGAAACGCTCCCGTAACAGCCCCATGATAGGCCGCGCATGCGCCTGGTGCGAATGCGCGCGAAATGCACCCTACGCCGCCGCTTCGCCCCTTGCGGCCTCGATCACCGGAGGCGCCATGACGGCCGGCGCGACGGCCGGCGCGCGGGCGCGCCCGCGCCCGAAGCGCCCCTTCAGCGAGAGCGCCGGGCGTTCGACCAGCCGGTGCGACAGCTCTGCCGCCAGCAGCGTGACAGCGCCGGCGACCAGCAGTTGCTGCGGCGCGTCGAGGTAACGGAACCACTGGCCGATCGGCAGATGCCAGAGGTAGATGGCGTACGACCGTTGTCCCAGGTAGGTCACGACGCGATTCCCCAGCACGCGCACCGGCCAGCCGCCATCGGCGAACGCGCATGCCAGGACCACGAGCGACCCGGCGACGCCCAGCGCGGGAATGCCCCAGAGAAAGAGAAACGCGGGCTTCGTTGTGGAGAACAGCATCAGCGCGCCGATGTATGCCACGGCAACGGCCAGCATCGCCCGGAAGATTGGATGACCTATGTGCTCGCGACGGACGACTCCCCCCGAAAACAGCATGCCGGTGATGCTGCCGATCAGGAGCCCGTGTACGCGATAGTCAGAGCCGTAGTACACCCGCCGCCACGATGGATCGTCGAGCAGCATAGGAACTGATGCCGAGGCGACCGCCAGCAGTGCCGTGACAAGGACGAGTCCGCGCAGCGACAACCCCAGCCGCAGCAGGATCACCAACAGCCCCGGCCACAGCAGGTAGTACTGCTCCTCCACCGCCAGCGACCACAGGTGGCCGAAACTCACGGGGTCGACAAGGTCGAACGCAAGAGCCCAGTTGTACGCGTAGCTGAACCCGAACGC
>DATECV010000285.1:0-4963 GCA_035286725.1 Dehalococcoidia bacterium
AGCCGCAGCTTGCCGTGTGAGGGCTGGCGGCGGCGTTGGCGGGGGTGCCCCTCCTCCTCTTCCAGGAGGTCGATGGGCGGTGCGGTCACTGCCTCGTGGACGTATCCACAGCAGAGGCAAGTGCCGTAGGCCCCGTACCAATCTCTCTCGATAATCATGGAGCCACGGCAGCGGGGGCAGGTGCGGGGGAGGTTGGTGTTCATGAAGGCATGTCCTTCCAGCGCCCTCTCGGGCGTACGCCTCTGGGCGCGCAGAGGCACATTCAGCTCCCGGTCCTGAATCAAGCCGCCCTTCGGATGCCTACGAGGTTAGCTGTCGGGTTCGGACTGAAAGGCTGTCCTACGCGTCGGCGCGCCAGAGCCTGGGTCGCCGCGCGATTCACCCCTGCCCGCAAGGTGCGGGCGATGGTTCCCCCGTTCCGCCATTGACGGATTCGGCTTTTCGGGGCCCGCCAGGCGGGCATCCCGAACCGCGTTGCCCACCAGGTGCAGCGCGATTGTGATTTCGAGAACATATTAATTCCGCGTGCCGAAGGTGTCAATGGGTTCGGGGCATGATTGTGCGGTTTTCGTAAAGCCGGAGCGTCAGCGGCGCTGTTTTTCGGAACAGAAGTGTTACCGGACTGCGGTCTGATCAGTCACTCCCCGCGGGCGGTCCGCCCGATTGAACCTTCGCCGCCTCCTGCGCCAGTTGATGGCGGGATGCGGCGGCGCCTTCCTGGCGTACGCGTCCTCGGCCGAAACAGCGCCGCCGGCGCATTGCCGCCGGCGGCGTCAAGAAAGCGCTGGTCCACCTCCGCGTACCCGCCCGCACACCTCGAACGGCTGCTGCGCGACATCGATCACGCGCACCGGCCGGCCCCCATCAGCCGACCACCAGCAGATCCGCTTCGAGCTCGTCCTGGAACACCATCAGGTCGAGCCAGCGCTCCAGCACGGTCCGGTGCTCGTCGCGCCACGCCTGACCATCGGGCCCGGCCCAGCGGTCGCAGTGCTCTTTCGTCTCCCAGTAGGTCACCGCGAGGTACGAGACTCCGTCACGCACGCGGAGGAAGTTCAGCGAAAGGCAACCCGGGATCTTGCGCCAGGCGCCGATGATGCTCCCGTTCACGAATGAAAGGATCTCGGCCTCGTCCTTGCCCGCCTTCCTGGCCCAGCGGCGGATGGTCACGTAGTCAGCCATCGATGGTGAACCCCGCTTTCTCCAGCACACCCGCGGCCTTGATGCGGGCGGTGTACGCGACTTTTCGCGGATCCTGCTGCCAGTATTCGGGTCTGAAGATCTCGATTGAGCATACGCCGTCGAAGCCGATCGTGCGCAACTGTCGCAGGATCGCATCGAAATCGGATGCGCAGCGTGCTCATCTTGTGCGCCAACTGCTCCAGCGGCCGTTCCTTGTGTAGGCGTCGATCTTGCCGGCCGCACCTCCCGCGCCCGGTAGCCGCACTCGGCCGCAATCTCCACATCGGCGTCCGAGCGGTGAGCGCATGATCGTGGCGCCGTTCAGGGCGAGAAGTCACGGCAGCCTGCGGGGCGATCTGCCCCCACGCCGGGCGAGTCGATATTCTGGGAGGGATGACGGCGGACGTGCAGAAGCGGCTGACCGAGGCGGTGGAAGAGGCGCTGGGGCCCCGGCGGCGCTCCTTGTTCGAGCGCGATCCCGAATACCGCGCGCTGCGGAAGCTGGCCGAGCGGAACCGCAAGCACCCGCCTCGCACACCGCTCGACGCGCTGCAGCACGTCGTGGACGTCGCGCGCGAGATGACCGAGGGCACGTACGGCGCGCTTGCTGTGACCGGCGAGACCGACTACGTCGAGGGTTTCGTCGTCAGCGGCATGGACGAGAAGTCGCTGGCGGCGCTGAAGGGCCCGCCCCAGGGCCACGGCCCGCTCGGCTCGATGCGGCAGGACGGCCTGCCGGTGGAGATCGACGACGTATCGCTGCACGCGAAGGCGTTCGGCTTCCCGCCGAAGCACCCCGAGATGAAAGCGCTGCTCGGCCTGCCCATCGTCACCTCGGGCCGCATTCGCGGCGCGCTCTACGTGACCGACCGAAAGGGCGGAAAGCCCTTCACCGACGAGGACCGCGCGGTGGTACGGGTGCTGGCGCACCATGCGGGCCTGATCATCGACGCGTCCTGGTACTAGGTCACGGTTCCGAGGCCGCCCGGTCCTGCGCATCGTTCGCTTTGACGATGTCGGCGAACACGAACCCGTCCCGTTCGACCACCTCACCGATCCGCACGTCGATGGCCCGCTGAAACATCGGGCCGGCCGAGACGAATGTGTGGAACTCCCCGTTCTCGCCGCAGGGGTCGGCTGACGGCGGAAGGTCGGCCAGGAGCGAGGCGTCCCATTGCCGGCCGGCAAGCTCGCCGGGGACTTGCCGCGGGTCGACGCAGCTGATGTGCGCCACCACGCCGGCGTCGAGCATCTGTTTCGCCAGCTCATTCGTCGGGATGCCCCACACCGGGAACAGCGGCGTCATCCCCGCCGGCCCCAGCTTCTCTTCCCGATAGCGGCGAATGTCCTCGAGGAAGAGGTCGCCGAACGCGATCGCCTCGATGCCTTCCGCCAGCGCCCGCCGCATCGCGACGGACATCGCCGCCTCGTACTGCTCGTTGGAGCACGGATTCGGCAGCGGCACGTCCCACAACGGCAACTCCGCCGCCAGGGCCTGCGCCTTTAACAGTTCGCGGCGAACACCGTGCATCGCGACGCGCTCGTACTCGTCGTTCGTCGTCGTCAGCAGACCGACCACCTCCACGTCGCCCCGCTGGCGGAGGAGATGGAGCGCCCAGGCGCTGTCCTTGCCGCTGGACCACGAGAGCAGGGCCCGGGTCTGCCGCCGCCGGGTCTGGAGCCGCATCATCGCCCCTGGAAGTTCGGCGGGCGGTTCTCCACGAACGCGCGCGGGCCCTCGCGCGCGTCCTCCGTCGTCTGCGCGATCGCCATCGCCGTGCCCGCCTGCTCGAACGCCTCCTGCCAGTCTGCGGTGAGGCCGCGGTACACCAGCCGCTTCGCGAGCTGCATCGCCACCGCGGGGCCCTTCGCCAGCCGGAGCGCGAAGTCGCGAGTCACGTCCATCAGCTCGTCGGCGGCCACCACCCGCGACGCGTAGCCGATGCGCACGGCCTCGTCCGCGTCGACGAAGTCGCCGGTCCAGATCAGCTCCAGCGCCTTCGCGACGCCGACGATGCGCGGCAGCAGGTAGCAGCCGCCATCGCCAGGCACCAGGCCGACCTTCACGTAGGACATCGCGAACTTCGCGTGCTCGGACACGATGCGGATGTCGGCCATCGAGGCCATGTCCATGCCCGCGCCCACCGCGGCGCCGTTCACAGCGGCGATGTACGGCTTGTCGAGGAGCTGCACCGCGCGCGGCACATAGTGGACGCCGTCCCGCAGCCAGTTGCGCCGGTCCGCGGCCGATGGAGGGCCGGCGGGCGTTGCGCCCGGCGCGGCCGACCCGGATCCCTGGCCCAGCACGGTTCCGCCGCGGAGGTCGGCCCCCGCACAGAACCCGCGTCCGGCGCCGGTAAGGACGACCGCGCGGATCTCTCGGTCGAGCCGCGCATCTTCGAGCGCCTGCGCCCACTCGCGCAACATGACATCCGTGAAGGCGTTCATGCGCTCGGGACGGTTCAGCGTGATAGTCGCGACGCCCTCGCTCTTTTCGTAGATGATCTCTTTGAAGTCCATATGGCTAGCTCCGCTCAGCTCTCAGTTGTCAGTTCACGGTTCCCGGCACGTGGCACGCTCGCGGATCACGATGGCAGTTCCAGCACGGCGTAGAGACCGAGGTGATCCGAAGGATAGTTGTTGGGATCGGTGAGGTCCGGCTTGTCGAATGCGAGCCCGGCCTCCACCACGCGCCACTCCGGCGATACGAAGATGTAGTCGAGCGTGCCGTTGGGCGAGGTGTCGTACGTGTTCACGGGCGTCGTCCAGGTCTTCTCGGGCTCGCGCCCGTTCGCGGCCTCGCAGGCGGAGCGAAAACGCGCCTTCATAAGCTGCGTGGCGGGCTCCGGCGGGTCGGCATACGCGTTGAAGTCGCCCAGGACGACCAGCGGGTAGCCGCGCGCGTCACGGTCGTGCCAGGCCAGCAGGTACTCGAGCTCGTCGACGCGGTCCTGCGTCGCCTCCGGCGGCCAGTGCAGGTGCGTGTTGATGAGGAAAAACGGCCGGTCGCCGCACCGGAACACGAACCGTTGCGCATTGCGCTCGTGCGTCATCAGGTCAACGATCTCGTGCTCCTCGAAGCCGATGCGCGACATCGTCGCGATGCCGTGGAAGAACGCCCGCTGTCCGGGGTTTACGGCGTGCTTGATGCGGTAGTGCGGCTGGCCGGGCAGACGCGTGTTGATCTGCTTGCTGATCCACATCCCCTGGTCCAGCACCATGTCGACCTCCTGCAGGCCAATCACGTCGGGCAGGAGCCCCTCGAGCTGGTCGACGACGAGCGGAGCGCGGTGGCCCCACTGCCCCATGCGGTTGAAGAGGTTGAGCGTGGCGAGCTTCACCTGTGGCATCGGTGCTCCTGTTCCGTGGGCGACCGCCGGCGCGCTGGCCCGTGCGGCGATCGTACGCTGGCGCGGCGATAGGGGCCACGGGCGTCAGTAGTCGGGCGGCCCGGGCCGGCTGATATCGGACGTCGTGTCCTCGATGCTGCGGCGGTTCTCCTCGTTGAGGAGATCGAGGATGCGCAGCGCCTCCTCCTCCGTGAACTCGCGGTCCTCTCCAGCGAGCGCCTCTTCCAGCGCCCGCTCCAGCTCCTCGCGGGAGAGGTTCGGCGGGGCGTTGGGATCGCCGTCCGGATCGGGCGTCCCGGGCTGGCCCGGGTCGGCGGGCGTCGAGCTGCCGCCCTCTTCGCCCTCCCCGCCCGCCGCGCCGGTGTCACCCGGCGTCGCCGTTACGAGGGGCGTCCCGCCACCAGGCGTCGGCGTCGCTGACGGCGACGGTG
>DATECV010000286.1:0-3446 GCA_035286725.1 Dehalococcoidia bacterium
GCAGCGGCGGCGGGCCGGCCAGCCAATCGCCCGCGAACATCTCGGGGCGGATGACGACGTCGCCCGCGATGGCCTCCGGTAACTCGTCCTTCGTCCACTCGTCATCGGGCTTGGCGTCCGCGGGATCGCCGACGTAGACGATCTCGTGCCCGCGCTGCATCGCCGCGCGGGCGAGCGGGCCGGCGATCACGAAGAAGGAGCGGCGCGGGGCGTAGAGGCCGAGGATCACAGCGGGAGCACCTCTTGGCGCAGGCGCTTCACCGCGATCTCGCAATACTTCGGCTCGATCTCGATGCCGATGGCGCGGCGGCCCAGATCCTTCGAGGCGCGGAGCGTTGTTCCACTGCCGGAAAACGGGTCGAGAATGACGCCGCCTAGTGGGGCCGCCAATGCGACGATGTGCCTCATGGTATCAAGCGGCTTTGGGCACGGATGCTCGGCTCGTTCGTTGAACGCGCCCGCCACGTTGCCGACGAAATAGTCACGGTTGACGTGGCCGCTGTTGGGGCCGCTGTTGGGGCCGCTGTTGGGGCCATGGCGCCAGAACACGACCGGGTCCCAGCTGTGCCACACCCCGGTCGGTCGAATCTGCGCGAAGTTCTTGCAGGCCGCAAACAAACGCCACCCTTCGGGGAACCACTCGTGAAACCGGCCCACATTCGGCATCGCTTGGAAGACGAAACACCAGCCGACCGGGACCACGCGCCGGGCTTCTTCGACCAGCCATCGAATGAGCGCAGGATACTCTTCGGGCGAGTCGTCCCACGGGCCACGTCGCCAGTCGATGCCGAACGGAGGATCAGTCACGAGCGCATCGACGCCGCCACACTGCCCGTCACATTCCTCCAGGCAATACGTCGTGTTTGGGCACCGGAGCAGGGGGAGCACCTCCAGGCAATCTCCACAGTACAACGTGATGCCGGGCTCCTCGTAGAAGAGGAAGTCACGGAGGGTCACGTGAGCGCCTTCCGCACGGTCTCGATCACGCGCTGCTGCTTACCCTCCGTCAGGTCCACCGAGCATGGGAGCGAGATGCCGTACTCAGCGACGTGCCGCGCCACCGGGAAGTCACCGTCGCGGCGACAGTCGACGAAGAGCGGCAGATCGGGCAGACAGGGCCAGACATGCCGCGCGTCGACGCCGGCTACCTGGCAAGCCTCGATCACGGGCGCCGCGGGTACGGGCAGGAGCCCCACCGGCTGCCAGTAGGTGATGGACGGCTGCCAGCGGATCGCCGGCAGCTCCATCGCGTAGCGGTAGGCGAGCGCGACCTTGCGCGCCATCGTGACGGTCAGGACCTCGAGCTGGGCGCACATGACGGCGGCCTGGAGGTTGCTCATCTCGAACGGCCACCCGAGCGCGTCCCAGACATGCGGCGCGCCCGGCACGCGCGCGCCGCGGATGAGATGCCGCATCCGGTTCGCCTCGAACTTCGACGCGCAGAGCACGGCCCCGCCGCCGCCGCCCGTGGCGAGCTTGTTCTGATTGAAGCTCAGCACGCCGAAGCGTCCGCGCAGCGTCCAGGCCCCTAGCGCCTCGCAGGCGTCGTCGATGGGCGCCTCCCCGGAGGCCAGCATGCCGTAGAGATGCACCTGGACGTCCACGGGCACGGCGGCCCCCCAGGTCACCGGGTCGATGTCCACGAACAGCGGCCAGGCGCCCCAGAGCCGCGCGGCTTGCGCGGGCGCGAGGTACGTTAGCGCGGGCATCCGGTACACCGGACGGCGCGAGGCTTCCATCGCCAGGAAGAGGCCCGCGGTGCCGCTCGACACGCAGACGGCGTAGCCGCCGCATTGGCGCGCCAGTTCTTCCTCGAGCCTGTCGATGTAGGCGCCGCGCATCAGCTCGCCGCGCTGCATCGCCTCGCGCACGTATTCCTCCTGCCGCGGCGCGAGGAAAGGAACACAATGCGGAATCACCGATACGCCTCCCACGTCGCCCGCAGGCCCACCGCGAGCGGGATGGTCGGTCGCCAGCCAGTCAGGCTCCTCAGCCGCTCGATGCCGGGAATCCGCGCGCGCGGGAAGCCGCGCAGATCGCCGGTCGTGATCGGGCGCTCGATGCCCGTCACGTCCTGCAGGCGCTCCATGAGGCGGCGCATCGTGATAGGCTCCTCCGGATTGCCGATGTTGACGATCACGCGGTCGAGCGTCATCGCCGCGAGGATGCCCTGCACGGCGTCGTCAATGTAGCAGAACGCGCGGATCGCCGCGGGGTCCTCCACAGTGACGTGGTCGCCGGGCTCCCGGAGTTGCTGACAGAAGCGCGGGATCACGTGGTCCAGACCCATCGCGGGACCGTAGACGTTGTGGAAGCGCCCGATGACGTAGGACTGCCCCGACAGGATCGCCGTCGTCTCCTGCCACACCTTGCCGACCGCGTAGGCGGCGCGCGGCGCCGTCAGATCCGGGATCACCACCGGCGCGTCCTCGCTCGTGATCGGGCAGTGTCCGCCGTAGAGTTCCGATGTCGAGGCGACGAAATGTCGATCGGCCTTGAGCGCGTTCAGCCAGGTTGCGGACACGGAAGCCACCGTGGCGGTGCGTCCGGGCGCCTGCTCGACATTCGGGACACCGACGACGGCCGCGAGATGAAAGCACCAGTCCCAGGCGTTCAGGCTCCCGAGCAATATCATGTCGCAGATGTCGAAGGAGTGAACACGACACGACGCGGGCAGCGGCAGGCCCGTACTCCGCGACTTGTTGTCGATGATCGTGACTTCGTGCCCGAGCCCGATCAGCGCATGCGCCAGGTGCGAGCCGATGAAGCCGGCGCCGCCGATGAGCAGGGATTTCATGGAGTCCACTCCTGTAACAGCTTCACGATGCGCGGCACGCTCTGTCCGTCGCCATAGGGTACGCGCTCGCGCCCCTGCTGGCGCACGCCGATCTCGACGGTGCGCAACCCGACGAAAGGCGCCTCGACGACGAGCGCCGAGGAGTTGCCGATCAGCACCTCCGCCTCGCGGAGCATCCCCCTCCACGCCGCGTCCGCCACGCAGTCCACCTGGCGGTCGCGCGTGTAGCGCTCGCGTCCAGGGTCCTGGCACGGCGTGAACCAGAGCGCCTGCCGGTCGCCGATCGCCTCAACGCAGGAGCGATACTCCTCTTCCGGATCGACGTGGATGGGGGGGCGCGTCGTCGGGTGCAGGAGCACGAGCGCCCAGCGGCGAGCCGGGTCAAGGCGCAGATGCCGCGCCAGGACGCTGCGCGCCATGTGCGGACGCGTGAGCCGATCGAGCCCCGGCGCCCCGGTGACGTGAATCGTCGCGTCGGGAATCCCCATCGCGAGCAGACGCTGCCGATGCACCTCGTGGCAGCAGAGCCGGAGCGCCGCCACGCGCGAGATGAAATGGCGCACATCGTCATCAAAGGTGTTGGGGGTCGATTCGCCCGCGTGGAGCTGGATGATCGGCACGCCTTCGCCGAGGGCGCGGCAGGCGATCT
>DATECV010000287.1:0-17947 GCA_035286725.1 Dehalococcoidia bacterium
GGGATCCAGCCGGCGCATGCACGTGACCTGCGAGAACGCGCAGTACTCCTGGGAGGACGACGACTACGCCGGCACCATCCGCTGTGAAACCAACGCCGCGGGCGGCCGCACGGACATCGACTCCAAAGAGATCGTGCGCCGGTTCGCCGAGGGCCTGCCCATCGAGGATGAACGGCTGAAGGAATTCGTCATCGAGCACGACCTGGGCCAGTCGTACCTTCTGGAGGACTACACCTTCTTGAAAGCAGTGAGCGAGGACCGGCAGAGCTGGCTGGACTTCGACGTCGCCGTGCAGGCGCACGCCGTGGTCGACGCGATCTACGAGTCCGCGCGGCTGGGGCGGCCGGTGGACATGACATGAGCGCGGCGTCTGACTCCGAGCACGCCGAGACCATCCGGAACATCGTCCGGGAGGCGTTCGCGGGCGGGGACCAGCCGGAGCCAGCGGTCGCGCGGGTCACAGAGGACGGATCGTGGGTCGGCGTGGAGCTGGGCGGCGATATGCTGCCGCGCTCCGGACTGAAGACTGCGTACGAGGCAATCGCTCGCGGGCTACCGGACGTCGGCGTCGAAGTGCGGCAGGCGGGAAGGATCTTTCGGGGCGGCGATGGCTGGGGCGAGGGACGGTATGTCGTCGCGGTCGCGGGCGGGAAGGGCGGCGTTGGCAAGTCGACGACGGCGGTGAACCTGGCGCTCACGCTGGCGGCGATGGGCGAGCGGGTGGGGTTACTCGACTGCGACATCAACGCGCCCGACGTGCCCCACATGCTCGGGATGCAGGTGACGCGCGGCACCGCGCAGGCAACACTACGGCCGATGAACGAGCGTGTCGTGTCGCCGGCGCGACGCCGCCGGCCCCACGAGCGGTACGGGGTGGAGATGATGTCGGTGGGGATGGAGATCCCCGAACGCCTGCCACCGCGGGTGACGAGCAGGCTTCAGGTTTCGACGCTGCTCCGGAATCTCGTGTTTGAAGTGAACTGGTCGGCCCGGATCCTCATCCTGGACGCGCCTCCCGGGACCGGCGAGGAGCTGCAGACGATCGCGGGGGAGCTTCCGCTCTCGGGCGCGCTGCTGGTCACGACGCCGCAAGACCTCGCGCAGATGGACGCCGAGCGCACGCTGACCCTGCTGGCGGAGCACCACGTACCGGTGGCCGGCATGGTGAAGAACATGGCGTCGCTGACGTGCCCGCATTGCTCGCGCGACATCGACATGTACGCTTCGTCGGCGCGATTGAAGGACGCGGGCGTCCCGATCATTGGCGCCATCCCGTTCGATGTCGTGCTGTCATCCGCGGCGGACCGGGGCGTGCCGCTGGTACTCAGCGATCCACGTGGGCCGATCGCATATGAGTTCGCGCGAATCGGGGCGTACGTCAGGCGGTGGATTTCGGAGCGGGCGAACGTAACGGCGTAAAACGGACGGAGAGTGACCGATGGCTGACTACGACCTGATCATCCGGAACGGCCGCATCATCGACGGCGCCGGCGCGCCCGCGCGCGAAGGCAGCATCGCCGTCCGTGGCGACCGCATCGAAGCGGTGGGCGACGTCACCGGCACGGCTGCGCGCGAGATCGACGCCCGGGGCATGGCGGTCGCCCCCGGGTTCATCGACGTGCACGCGCACGACGACGCGGCCGTCGTCCGCGACCCGCGCGTCGACTTCAAGATCATGCAGGGTGTCACGACCGACGTCGTCGGGAACTGCGGCGCCGGCGTCGCCCCCGCCAACGATCGTTTCCGCGCCGCCTACGCCGCCAACTTCAGCGGCATCCTCGGCGAGATCGACCTGCCGTGGTCGACGACGGCCGGCTACTTCGCGGCCGTGGACGGTGCGCACCCCGCGTGCAACGTCGCCGCCTACGTTCCGCAGGGTGTCGTGCGCCTCAACGTCATGGGCACGGACAAGCGCGAGCCGAGCGAGGCGGAGCTGGACGAGATGCGCCGCCTCGTCAACGACGCGATGACCGCGGGCGCGATCGGCCTCTCGACCGGGCTCATCTACCCGCCCGGAGCCTACAGCCGCACCGAAGAACTGGTAGAGCTGGCGAAGGTCGCGGCCCAGCACGGCGGTATCTACACCAGCCACATCCGCAACGAAGGCGATCACGTGATGGACGCCGTCGCCGAGGCGATCGAGATCGGCGAGCGCGCCGGCTGCGGCGTGCAGATCTCGCACCACAAGTCCGCCGGCCCGGGGGCCTTCGGCCTCACCAAGCAGACGCTGCCGTTCATCGCCGCCGCCCGCGCCCGCGGCGTCGACGTGACAATCGACGTCTACCCCTACATCGCGTCGTCGTCGTCGCTCGCCGCGATGTACCGCATCGGCCGCGATGCCACGTTCGAGCACGTCAAAGCCATCGTCGCGAGCGTAAAGTACAACAAGGACAAGTACGAAGGAAAGTACATCCACGACATCGCCGCGGAGCTTGGCCTGCCGGTTGGCGAGGCCGTGCGAAAGGTCCTGGCCGATGAGGAGAACACACCCAGCGTGATCATGTTCATCATGGACGAGGCCGATGTCCGTCGCGTCGTGGAGGACGCCCACTGCATGGTCGGATCGGACGGCCTGCCCACCGAGGGCAAGCCGCACCCCCGCCTGTACGGCACGATGCCCCGCGTCATCCAGCGCTACGTGCGCGAGGAAGGCGTGCTGACGCTGGAGGAGGCGGTGCGAAAGATGACCTCGCTCCCCGCGAAGAAACACCGCCTGGGCGATCGCGGCGTCCTCCAGCCCGGCCACTACGCCGACGTCGTGGTGTTCGACCCCGACACGATCGCCGACGTGGCCACGTACGAAGAACCGCGCCAGTACCCGACGGGCATCGCCTACGTCGTCGTGAACGGGGCCGTGGCCGTCGATGGCGGCGTGCAGACCGGCGCGCGCGCGGGCCGTATGCTGCGGCGCTCGGCATAGCCACGACGGGGAGATCGCTTTGGACGTTCCCGATATCGAGTCGCAGATAAGGCGCGCCTTCGGGTCGAGGGCTGGTGCGCGCCCGTTCGGGACCATCGAGTGGATCGCCGACCGCGGCCCCGCCAGCGCCGAGATGTCCGCGGCGCTGGCCGTGTTCGACCCGGACAGCAGCAACGCCGAGCACGTCCACCCGAACAGCGAAGAGCTGATCTACGTGCTGGAGGGCGAGATCGAGCACACGCTGGGCGACCAGTCCACCATCCTGCGGGCGGGGGACCTGTTCGTGGCACCGCGGCATGTACCCCACCGGCTGGTTAACCGTAGCGGGGCGCCGTGCCGGATGCTGATCGTCTTCCCGACAGCTGCCCGCGAGTTCGTGGAGACCGGCCGTTCGTAGTCCCCCGCCCGTAGTGCTACGATCCCGCCGTGACCTTCCAGACCATCGAGCTCACCACCCGGGGCGCCGTCGCCGAGATCCGGCTTCGCCGTTCGGCCCTGGATGCGCGCACGCTCGGCGAGATCGATAGCGCCGCGGCCACGATCTCGGATGACGACGCCGTGATGGTGGCGCTGCTGACGTCCGGGGGCGACGCCTTCTGCTCCGGATGGGATGCCTCGGAGCCGCGGCCGGCCTCGCAGCCTGGGCCGGCCGCGCCACACGGGACCATGCCGCTCCGCTCGCTGGAGATGATGGCCCAGCCCGTGATCGCCTGCATCGAAGGCGAGGCGCTCGGCGCCGGCCTGGAGCTCGCGCTGGCCTGCGACATACGCATCGCCTCGGAGACGGCGTCGTTCGCGATGACGCAGGTGGCATCGGGCGACGTGCCGTCGCTCGGCGGCACGCAACGGCTCCCGCGCCTGGTCGGGCGAGGCAAAGCATCGTCCATGATCCTGCTTGGCGAGCGGCTGGACGCGCAGTCGGCGCTGGCGTGCGGACTGGTGAACCAGGTAGTGCCGCCGGGGCAAGCGCTCGCCCGCGCCGGGGAGCTGGCGGCGTCAATCGCCGCGCGGGGCCCCATCGCCGTCCGGTACGCGAAGGAGGCGATCCGGCAGGGCCTCGACATGCCGCTCGAGCAGGCGCTCCGCTACGAAACCGACCTCACCGTCATCCTGCAAAGCACGGCCGACCGCGCCGAGGGCGTCCGCGCCTTCCTCGAGAAACGGAAGCCGCGCTTCCAGGGCTCCTGACCGAACATGACCATGGACGACGGCCGCCTCGCCCCTGCCGGCCTGTGCGCCACCTGCGCGCACGCACGCTCCGTGACCTCCGCCCGCGGATCCGTCTTCCTCATGTGCGAACGCTCACGCACCGACGCGCGCTACCCGAAATACCCCCGCCTCCCCGTGATCTCCTGCGCGGGATACGAGGACCGGCCAGCACAGGACGTCGCTCAAGCCCGGGTTCACTAGTAAGCCGCCACGGTGAATACTCTGCGTGTTTAGGGGCAGACTGTCCTTGCCAATGCGGGGCTGGCAAGGAGGCTGCCCCGAAGAAGTGCGTTGTGCGGGTCTGAGAACGTCTCGGACCAGGCAAAACGAGATAGCCGCTTCGGTCACCTTCGAGATTCGGTCGGCGCGTCGTCCACGGAGCCGCGAAGGTGAACCCTGAGGGGCGGCAGTTCTCCCTCGTCGGATCCCGGGGGTCGCACGCCCATGAGGACGAGCAGCTTATGAACCGCTAGACGCCCGATCTGTGCGCGTGGCAGCTCCACTGTGCTGAGTTGCGGGACACAGTACTCTGTGAACTCCAACCCGTCGAAGCCTGCAACGCTGAGATCTTTCGGAATGCTCTTCTTCGCTTGTTGGAGTTCATACAAGGCACCGAGCGCATAGTTGTCGTTGTAGCAGATCACTGCCGTAGGAAATCGCTCAAGGTGCGCCTCTAGCAGATTCCGACAGGCTTTGGCCCCTGCCTCGAATGCAGACTGGTGGTCACCCCCCGAGAACACTAAGAGGTCGGGCAACGGAGGGGTATGACTGGCCAACTCGATCTCGCAGCCCCGCCGTCTTGCGAAGTTAGTCTGGCTGCCAGGGCCCGAGAGGTAAGAAAAGTTCTGATGCCCCTTGGCGATGAGTGCCGCGGTGAGTTCTCTCGCTGCCTTTTCGTTGTCGACCTTTATGGACTCCAAGCCTTGTCTCGCCTTGACGTCGGCGTTGATGACAACGATCGGCCTCGATCGACGGACCAATGACTCCAGTCGTGCTTCTGGCACTCTCGGGCTGAGTAGCAGGAGGCCTTCGGCACCGAGCTGGTCGAGTTCGTTGATAGCCTGCAACTCGGCTCCAATGAACCCGCGCGTAATCCGGATGTCGACCCCGTACCCAGCCTCTAGCGAGGCAGCCTGGACAATCGCGTCGATGATGTCTGAGTAGTATGGGTGATTTATCGCACCGGCTATCAGACCAAGACGACCGGACCGCTCCCGGTGAAACACGTAGCCGAGCTCAACGGCAACGTCTTCTATAGTCTTCTTGGCGGCCGACCCCACTCGAGGGCTGTTGTTCAAGGCAAGATTCACCGTCTTCAACGAGTGGCCGGTTCTGTCCGCGATGTCCTTCTGGGTGACTCTCCTGGGACTACCATCCTCCATCGGGGCCTCCAACGAGTTACGCTGCGCTGTTACAATAGGCGCGTTTTGGAGTTCATGCAACCCACGAGAGCGGGTTTAAAAGGATATCTTAATGGCTTGGAATAGCACCAAATGGGCGCCCTATGGTGCATGAGCATCGACAAGAGCTTCACCCGGATGGGGCTCATCCAGCCTACTGAGAGGTGTCAACTTTATGGCGCGACGGACCAGCAACTTACAACTCATCGACAATTGTCTAACCGATGCAGAATATAGTGAATTGCCGGGTTTTTCCCGCAACAAGGTGCGGGATGCCTACCGATTATCGGATCGGCGACGCCTGTTGATTTCAACCGACCGTCAATCTGCGTTTGATCAGGTTTTGGCCGCCGTACCGTATAAAGGCCAGGTGCTGACCCAAACAGCACGCTATTGGTTTGATGAAACCGAAGATATTTGTCCAAACCATGTGATTTCTTACCCGGACCCGAACGTCGTTATGGTCAAAGACCTCGACATGTTGCCGATCGAGATGGTGGTACGGTCCTACCTCACAGGTTCTACCAACACCAGCGCTTGGACAATGTATGTTCGAGGCGAGAGGGTGTTATACGGTCATGAATTTCCAGAAGGCCTGAAGAAGAATCAGAAACTGCCCAAACCGATCATAACGCCGACAACGAAACCCGCTCAAGGAGAGCATGACGCGCCGATTACGGAATCGGAAGTCCTCGAAACGCAGCTTGTGACGACCGAACAATGGTACGAGTTGGCGGAAAGAAGTCTGGCACTATTTGCCCGTGGACAAGAACTGGCAGCCAAGAAGGGACTCATCTTAGTAGATACCAAATATGAGTTCGGTCTTGATGAAAATGGCGTGATTGTGGTCGCCGATGAAATTCATACTCCGGATTCCAGTCGCTTTTGGATTGCTGAAACCTATCAGAAGAAGTTTGAGGCCGGTGAAGAGCCGGACAGTCTGGATAAGGAATTCCTGCGATTGTGGATTGTTAGCCAATGCGACCCCTACAAAGATCCAATTCCGAAAATCCCCACCGAGATCTTGATAGAGTTCAGCAACAAATATGTCGCCTTGTTCGAACAGCTGACTGGTTTGGAATTTGAGAAACCCGATCCGTGGGTCTCCGTACGTGCTCGTATCCGCGACGCGTTGGCCAAGGAACTGCCCGAGTATTTCTAAACGGGACGGCTTTGTCTCAGAAGTTCTTTGACGGTGTCCACAAAGAGCTGCGATCCAGCGGCTCTTTCAGGAGGCAGCCAGATAGCAGCATGACACGCCACGGCGATCCCTTGGCCGCTGTGAGTATGATCGGGAACATGCAATCGACGCTGATATATCCGTGAAGCGATACATTCTCTGGGACAACGACGGTGTGCTGGTCGATACCGAACATTGGTATTTCAAAGCCACACAGCGCGCGCTGGGGGAACTGGGCGTGCATCTGGACGAGGAAACCTACCAGGAGCGCATGGTGCGTGGCGCATCGAGTTGGGAGCTGGCTGCGCAAGCGGGAATCGACCCAGAGCGGATCGTCGCCAAACGGCAACAGCGGGATGCCTACTACCAGGCGCACCTGGCGCAGGAAACGATCGAGATACCGGGTGTGGAGGGGGTACTGGCAAAGCTAGCCAGAAATAGCAACGTGAACATGGCGATTGTCACTACCTCAACGCGTGCGCATTTCGATTTGATTCACCGCAAGAGAAACTTACTTCGGTTTATGGACTTCGTTCTCACTCGCGAAGACTATGTCTCGTCCAAGCCCGATCCGGAACCTTATCTGCTCGCTCTCAGCCGCTTTGGCGCGAGGGCGGACGAGTGCCTGGTGGTGGAGGACTCGCAGCGCGGACTGCAAGCAGCAATCGCCGCTGGCATAGACTGCGCGGTGGTCCACAATGCGTTTACTGCGAGTCACGATTTCACCGGCGCAACCCACTTGTTAGGTTCAATACACGACTTGCCAGGGATCATTGCCAACCCCGCATTGGCAAGGGCAGTCCGCCCCTAACACCCAGAGTATTCAACGTGGTCATGTACTAGTTCAACGTGTCGCCTGTATCGCGAGGCTTGCGTCGATCGCGTCCACGACCTCTACCAGCTCGGTCAGCGCGTGGATCACCGGCGCGTCGACCCGCGGCGCCGTGCGATCGCGGTCGATCAGCACGGGATGGAGGCCCGCGCCCCGCGAGCCCAGCACGTCCGCCAGATACGAGTCCCCCACGTACACCGTCTCCTCCGCCCGCACCCCGGCGCGGCCCAGCGCGTGCAGGAAGATGTCTCGGTGCGGCTTCGACGAGCCCATGACCGCCGACGCGACCACGAAGTCCATCAACCGCGTGATCTCGTGCGCGTGGAGGATCGGCAGCAGGTCGCTGCCCCAGTCCGAGACCACGCCCTGGATGAGCCCCCGCGCGCGCGCTCCCTCCAGCGCCTCGATGACCTCCGGGAACGGCTGCCACTGCGCCGGATCGGCGTACCAGTCGAACAGCGCCCCGCCCGCCGACTCGATCTCGGCACGGGGCACGTCGCGCGCGGCGTCGCGGAGTGAGTACACGTAGTACTCGGTCCAGAAGGTGCGGGCCCGCGCGTCGGACGAGTACGAACCCAGTCCATCTTCGCCCAGCCGCGAGTAGAAGAAGGCGGCCACGTCGGGAAAGGGCCCGCGGTGCTCCTCGGCGATCGTGATGCCGAGCTGGTGGGCCAGGAAGTCCCACACCTCGTCGATCTCCGGCCGCGGGCGGACGAGCGTGTGGCCGGCATCGTAGAAGATGGCTCTGATCATGGGTCTCAGGTGTGTAGGGGTTAGGGACTAGGGGTTCACGAACGTTCCTCCATGGTAGCAACCGCAAGCGCGGCCGTACCGCGGGCGTGGCAGGCTGCACCCCCGCGGTACGGCTTCCGATACTCCTTCATGAGCATGGAACGGCGCACCTTCCGCATCTTCTTCTGGCAGAAGTTCGTGCCGCTTTCCGCCCTGCCTGTCTTCGCCCTCCTGCTGGCCATCTCGCCCATCGTGGACGGCTGGTCGCTCACCGCGTGGATCGCCGCGGGGGTGCTCGCCGCGTTGGCCGTGGGCGCGTACCTGCTCCAGGCGTGGCTGCGGTCCCCGGTGGTGCTCGACGAGGATGGCCTGACGTTCCGCGGCAGCGACGGCCGCCAGACGTGGAAGCACGAGAAGCTCCTGAAGGTCAAGCAGATCGGCAAGTACCGCGTCCGCATGTGCTACGACCCCGGCATCCCCGACAAGCACATGCACGTTACGTTCGATCTCTTCGACTCAGACGGCTTCACGGACGCCCTGCTCGACTGGTACGAGGCCGCCACCGGCGGCGAGCTGCCGGAGCTCGAAGCGGCGTAGCCGGTCGGGGTCCCGCTAGTCAGCGACGCATCTCCGCAGTATTCTTCGCCCATGAGCGCCAATGGAGTACGCCCGTCGGTAGCGGCCCTGGTCCCCGATGCCATCGCGATGCGGCGCGACCTGCACGAGCACGCCGAGCTCTCGACGGAAGAACATCGGACGCAACAGGTGATCGTCGGCCGGCTCCGGGCACTGGGCCTCGACGACGTGCGCGCCGTCGCCGATACGGGTGTCACCGCGATCGTCCGGGGAGCGCGGCCCGGGCCGAACCTGCTCTGGCGCGCGGATATCGACGGGCTGCCGCTGACCGAGGAGACCGGGCTGCCGTTCGCCTCGAAGAACGCTGCCATGCACGCCTGCGGCCACGACGGCCATGTCGCGATCGGCCTCGCGCTGGCCCACCTGCTCCAGGAGTCTCGCGAGAAGCTCGCCGGCACCGTGCGCTTCGCATTCCAGCCGGCGGAGGAGCGTGTCGGCGGCGCGAAGCGTATGATCGACCAGGGCGTCATGAGCGAACCACGCGTCGACCGCGCCTTCGGCCTGCACATCTGGGCCAGCAGCCCTACCGGCGTCGTGCTGGTATCGCCCGGCGCCATCTTCGCCGCCGCCACCCACTTCCGGATCTTCATCCGCGGCCACGGCGGCCACGCCTCGGCGCCGCACCAGACCGTCGACCCGATCGTCGTCTCGGCGCACGCGATCGTGGCGCTGCAGACCGTCGTCAGCCGCTCCATCGACCCGGCGGAGA
Source organism: Dehalococcoidia bacterium (assembly GCA_035286725.1). Classification (GTDB taxonomy): domain Bacteria; phylum Chloroflexota; class Dehalococcoidia; order DSTF01; family JACRBR01; genus JACRBR01. Next base: position 9,619 of record DATECV010000287.1, read on the forward strand.
CGGCCGTCCTGACCGTCGGCCGCATCGAAGGCGGCGTGCGCGGCAACATCATCCCGAACGAGGTGATGCTCACCGGCACCATCCGCACCTTCGAGCCCGCGGTACTGGCGCGCGTGCTGCGCCGCATGGACGAGCTGCTTCACGGCATCACGTCCGCCTGGGGCGCGGAGTACCAGCTCGACCACACGACCCTGCCAGCCGTCGTCAACGACCCAACGTGCGCCGCGCTGGTCGAAGGAGAAGCGGCGGCGTTCTTGGGACCGGATAACGTGGGCCCTGCGCGGGCGACGGGCGCCGACGACATGTCGTACTTCCTGCAGGAAGCTCCGGGCACGTACTTCCTGCTCGGCGCCGCCCCGCCCCACGCCGATCGCGTGTTCCCGCACCACCACCCGAGGTTCGACTTCGACGAGGCGGCCCTGCCGCTGGGCATCGAGCTGTCGATGCGCGTGCTCGAAGCGGCGTCGGCCGGCCAGGCCGGCTGATATACTCCGTCTCCGCATGGTCGTCTCAAACAGGGGCAAGTCGATCTTCATCGCGGACTATGACCCGTCGTGGCCGGCGCGCTTCGAGGCCGAGCGCGACCTGATCTACGCCACGGGCGGCCGCGACGCGTTCACGCGGATCGAGCACATGGGCAGCACCGCGGTACCAGGGCTGGCCGCGAAGCCCATCATCGACATGATGCCCGGCCTGCGCTCGCTCGACGACGCGCGCGCGCTCATCCCGAAACTCGAGAGCATCGGCTACGCCTACGTACCGGAGTTCGAGCAGGACACGGCGCTGGGCCCCGGCATGCCGTTCCGCCGCTACTTGCGGAAGGACCGCGAGGGCGCCCGCGCGTTCCACGTGCACATGGTCGAGCACGGCAGCGACTTCTGGCGCGAGCACCTGCTGTTCCGAGACTACCTGCGCGCATTTCCCGCCGAGGCCGACGCGTACGCCGCGCTGAAACGGGAGCTGGCGGCACAGTTCAACGCCAACCTGACCCCCACGAGCGACACGAACGTCGGCTACACCGACCTCAAGACGGAGTTCGTGGAACGCTGCAAGTCGCGCGCCCGGGAACTCATCGGCCGCGGCGAGCTGCCCGCGTCCGATGAGCGCTGAGCGAGCGTAGCGAGGGGCGGCGCGGAGCGGATACCATGAGGCGCGGAGGCTTGAGATGGGCCGGGTATCATCGTTGTTCGACTCGATCCTGCACCGCCGAAAGCCGGCAGGTGAGTCGCCACAGGCCATGAGCGACGTGGAGGCGGAGCTGGAAGAGGCGCTGAAGCAGAGCGGGCTCACGGGAGACCAGCTACGGGCTGCACACGAGAACTGGGATCCCGACGATCCCAGATACAGCGAGTCGCTGCGGGAAGTAGACCAACTCCGCGCGGCGCTGGACGGAGTCGAGGGCAGGGATGACCTCCTACGTCGTCTGGACGAATTCAAGCGTCGAAGAGACGCTGGATCACCTCGACCGAGAACAACGTAGGTCCTTTGAACGCGCCTGCGACGTCCTGCAGAGCAATCCATATCCACGCGGCAACCTGATCTGGACGAACGTGCGCGTCCAGCGCCAGTTCTTCTCGTATTTCGACCGCAAGTTCCCGTTCATCATCCGGTTCGTGGTTAGTGAATACCCCGTGGCCGGGATGGGCGTGATCGACATCTTCGCGCTAGACGATTTCACACTGCCTGGAGATCCCGTGACCATGCTGGATCCGGAGTAGTTACGCGCGCTCGTTCGGCATCAGGCGCGCCCCGGGCTCCAGCATACGATCCTCCGGCACCTCCGCGCCGTTCGCCAATACCGCGTCCGTGACAACGGCGCGGTCGCCGATGCCGGCGAATGCCCCGACGATGCTGCCCGTGATGCGCGCCCCCTCGCCCGTCCGGGCTTCCTCCCACAGGGCACTGCCTTCGATCACCGTACCGGCACCTACGATCGCGTCGTGCCCGACGACGCTGGGCCCGACGATCCGGGCGCCCGGCCCGATGCGCGTGCCTCGCCCCAGCGCGACCATCCCCTCGAACTCGACGCCGTCCGCGACCTGCGCTTCCTCCCGGCCGATCACCTCTGCGCCCGCGTCACGCGTCATGCGCTCCAGCAGGAGCCGCGTGGCGAGCAAATACCGCTCCGGCGAGCCGACGTCCACCCAGAGATCCTCCGTGAACCCCTGCACGCGCAGGCCGTCCGCGATGACCCCCGGAAACAGCACCCGCTCCGAGAACCCGTCGCGAATCGCCGTGTCGTCGTCAGCGATGCGATCGAGCATCTGCGGCTCCCAGAGCCACGTGCCCGCGTTGATCAGGTTGCTGGGCTCCTGCCCCTGCGGCGGCTTCTCCACGAAGCTGCGGATCCGCAGGTCATCGTCTACTTCGGCCACGCCGTACGTCCACGGATCGTGCACCGGCGCCAGTGACATGCTCAGTGTCGCCCCCGTCGCACGGTGGCGTGCGACCATCGCCGTCAGGTCGACGTTCGTGATGATGTCGCCGTTGCACACAACCAGCGTGCCGCTTGCCTCGTGCTCGCGCGCTGCCTCCTTGACCGCGCGCCCCGATCCCAGCGGCCGGTCTTCGTAGCTGTACCGGATGCGCACACCCAGCGGCGTCCCGTCGCCGAAGTGGTCCTCCACCTCCCGCATCCCCTGCGAACACGCGATCACCACGTCGGCCACGCCGTGCTGCCTCAGGTTCAGCAGCCGGTACTCCAGCAGCGGGCGATTGACGACAGGGACCAGCTCTTTGCGGCGCGCGTACGTCAACGGCCGAAGCCGCGTGCCCCCGCCGCCGGCCAGAATGATGGCGAACACTGGGTGAGATTATAGGGATTGGGGGCTAGGGACTAGGGACGGGCCGCTCGACGATCGGTTCTTCAGCGCGTGCCGCCGAAGCGGGACGCCGGGGTGTTTCCTGCCCGGACGAACGTCGCACCCTCGCCTCCGCACTGCGAGGGTTCGGGAGCACGACGATAAACTCCGTCCCACGCTCTTCGCTGCTCACCGCCCGGACGGTGCCGCCGTGCGCTTCGACGATCTCCTTCACGATCGACAGGCCGAGGCCGCTGCTGCCTCCCTTCCTCGTGCGTGCGCGGTCCACCTGGAAGAAGCGCTCGAACACGCGCACCAGGTCCTCTTTCGGGATGTGGGAACCCGTGTTGTGGACACTGATCGTGACATGCCCGCCCACCATCACCTTCCCATTGATCGTGATGATTCCGCCGGGGGGGGTGTGGCGCACCGCGTTCTGCAGCAGGTTCGAAAACACCTGCTCCAGGCGCCGCGCGTCTCCCACGACGTCGGGCAGCCGTTCCAGCGACACACCCGACTGGATGCCCGCATCCCGGATCGCCCACTGGAACCGCTCCATCGTGTGCGCCAGGAGCTGCTCCAGATTGATGCGCTTGTGGTCCATCGATACCTGGCCCGACTCGATCTGCGAGAGCAGCAGCAGGTCGTCGACGAGCCCCCGCATGCGTTGCGCCTCCTCGTACACCAGCCGGCTGTACTCCTTCACGTCCTCGCCGTCCGTAACCACGCCGTCGAGGATCGCCTGTGAGAACCCCTGGATCGACGTCAACGGCGTCTTCAGCTCGTGCGACACGTTGGCCAGCAGGTCCTTCATCGTCCGCTGAGACGTGCTGACCTCCTTCGCCATCTGGTTGAACGCCTCCGAAAGACGCCCCACCTCGTCCTGGCCCTTGATCGGGATGTACACGTCGTACTGTCCCTGCGCCATCTGCTTCGACGCCTGCGTGATGCGCGCCAGCGGCCCCGAGATCGAGCGCGAGATGAAGAACGACACGACGAATGACACCGAAAGCGCGATCGCCCCCGCCAGCGCCAGGCTCGGCACCAGCTCCATCCATGCCGCCGACAGCTTGTCCTTCGGGATGGCGATCAGCGCCTGATACTCCGGCGGCGCGAACCGCGTATCGCCCGGCGCCACTTGTGAGGCGAACACCGTGAGGTCGTCGCTCCCGCTGTCGTACGACGCCCACTTGTACCGCAGGCCGCGCGACTCGTCGGAACGCACCTCCGTGCTCTCGAACGATAGTACGTAGCGGCCCTCCAGGTCGCCGCCCTCCGTGTCATGGACCACCACCTGGTCGCCATCGAGCAGGAGGATGCGCGCACCGTACTCGCGCGAGCGGTCGTCGATGAAACCCTCGATGTCGGTCAGGCTCCGCGTGCTGTCGGCCGCCAGCGCGGCGATGCCCAGCGTCAGCGGCTCCGTCAGCCGGCCGTAGCGGGTGCGCGCGTCCTCCTCCTGGTTGTCGCGCAGCAGGAGCAAGGCGCCCGCTCCGGCCAGGAACACCGCCAGGCCGACCACCAGCGCGAAGGACACGATGAGCCTAGCTCGGAGACTCCCCGGCATCTTCGACCACCAACTTGTACCCGACACCCCAGACCGTCTGGATCTTCACAGACGACTCGCCGAGCTTGTCGCGCAGCCATGCGACGTGCACGTCGATAGTGCGGGAATCACCGTAGTAATCGGTCCCCCAGACCATGCGGAGCAGGCGCTCCCGGTCCAGGACCGTGCCCTTGTGCTGGGCGAAAGCAGTCAGCAGGTCGAACTCCTTGGCGCGGAGCTGGAGGCCGTGGCCGTCCAGCGTTGCCTCCCGGCTGGCGACGTCGATGCGCAGGGGCCCGGCCTCGACGACCTCGGGCACGTCACGCTCGCCCTGCGATCGCCGCAACACGGCCTTCACCCGCGCAACCAGCTCTCGCGGGTTGAACGGCTTCGCCATGTAGTCGTCGGCGCCGATCTCCAGGCCGACGATCCTGTCGATATCGTCGCCCCGCGCCGTGAGGATGATGACCGGGACGTTGCTGGTCTTGCGCAGCTCTTTGCAGACGGTAAGCCCGTCCATCTCGGGCATCATGATGTCCAGGACGATCAGGTCCGGCCGCAGCGTCTTGGCCTTCTCCAGCGCCTGCTTGCCGTCGTGCGCGGCCTCGACCCGGAATCCTTCGTTATTGAGGTACAGCCGCGCCAGTTGGACGATGTTCTTCTCGTCGTCGACCACGAGGATGGTGCCCGGCATGTTCGCCGCCTTCTGCGGAACCAGGGGCGGGTCGATGGATGTGCCAGTACCCCCGGGTGAGTATCGTCCGGGCCATTATAGAGAAAGAGCAAGCGGGCGGACCGCTTGCTCACTCCCTGCCTCAAAGATAGTCACACCCTACGCCTGAAATTAGACGTGCAAACGGTCCGCCCGCACTTCCCACGATAGCCCCGGTGTGTGATCCGATTGCTAGCGAAGTGTTAACCAGTGGTAAACCGCAGCTTCCACAACGGTTCCGTAACACCTCCCTGTCGGTTCCCTTAACGCATCGTTCGCGCGGCGTTAACCGGCCGCTCGCCCGTGGCCGATAGGGTAAGGGCGAAACCCCATCGGTGCGTCCCGGAGGTGGTGATGCTGGGACTTTGCGACATGGTGCTGCGCCTGCTGGCGCGCGAGCCTTCGACCACACGCCGCGCGCAGACCGAGGCGGCCGCGATTGCCGAGCTCTACTATCAGCGCTCCCCGGGCCTGCACGTCGACCCCGGGCTGGTCGAACGCCTGCTGTGGTGGGAAGGCATCGACCCCGCCGAGGTTCAGCGTGATTGGGACCTCGTTGCATCGCATGCACTCTAACGAGCCGGCGCGCGCCGCCTGAGCCGCGCAGCCCAATCCATGCGAAGTTGTCGCCGCGGCTTGTAACGTTTTCGCTCCGCCCGCGTTATGGACTCTGGCGGCGTTTCGCGCCCGGAGATGGGCGCCACGCGGACCGGCGGTTCTGGGTGCCAGCACCGCCACAGATCCGCGCCAAGTCGCCGATTCTGAAGGCGAAGGGCTGGAGACCATGACGACACCGACCATGCCGATCAACATCATGGACCCGGAGGACGCGGCGGCCGAACGCTGGCTGGCCGAAAAGCTCGAGCCGGCGCGGCGACGCTTGCAGGACGCGCCGACCGCAGAGGCCGTCGCCCGCATGCGCGCGCGCATCCTCTCGGAAACGGGCGAGGACGCGGAGAAAAAGCACGGCAAGATCGCCGCATAATCCGACCACAACGGCGTCACGACGGAGCCCGCGCTGCAGCGCGGGCTTTCTCGTTCTCCCTTGCTCGTTCTCCGTCGAAACAACGCTCGATATACTCGTCCCAACGCGCCGTCCGGCGCGTCCTGCGCTACCTCGGGACCCTGCGTGTGAAGCTCGAAACCTGGGAGAAGAACCTCTACGCCGTCTGGGTGGGGCAGTTCCTCGCCCTCATGGGCGCGAATCTCGTCTTCCCTTTCATCCCGTTCTTCATCGGCGATCTGGGCGTCGAAGACAAGAGTGACCAGGCGCTCTGGACGGGCGTGTCCTCCGCCGCCACCGGGGCGATGCTCTTCATCTCGTCCCCGTTCTGGGGCTCCCTGGCCGACCGCTTCGGCCGCAAGACGATGCTCCTGCGCGCCTACGCCGGCGCGATGATCACCATCACCCTTCAGGCTGCCGTCCAGAGCCTGTGGCAGCTCATCGCCCTGCGCGCGCTGCAGGGGCTGTTCGTCGGTACCATCCCCGCCGCCACCGCGCTCGTGGCCGCCGGCACGCCACCGAAGCGCGTTGCCTACGCCCTGGGGCTCGTCCAGATGGCGGTCTTCACCTCACAGACCGTGGGTCCCGTCGTCGGCGGCCTCATGGCGCAGGCGGTCGGGTTCCGCATGACCTTCACCCTCGGCGGCCTCATGTACGTCGTTTCGTTCGTGCTCTGCTGGTTCTTCGTGAAGGAGGACTTCCAGCGTCCGGAGCCGGGCCAGCGGTCGTCCTACATCGGCAATCTGCGGACCGTGATGCGCGTCCCCGCCATGCTGCTGCTGATCACCGTGATGTTCCTGGTCAGCTCGGCCGCCGTGTTCGTCAGGCCGGTCGTGCCCTTGCTCGTAGATTCGTTCACCGAGGCCAGCGTCGAGACGAAGTCCGGTCTCGTCTTCGCCGCGATCGCCCTCCCCAGTGCCCTCGCCGCGGTCGGCTCCAGCCGCATCGCGACGCGCACGGGGTACAAGAACGCCCTCGTGCTGGCTACGGTCGGCGCCGGCGCCGCATACGCGCTCGTGGCCTTCGCCGACTCACTCCTGCCCCTGATGGCCCTGATGGCCGTCGTCGGCATCTTCAGCGGCGCCATGATCCCCATGGTCAACGCTCTCATCGGCGCCAGTTCCCCCGCCGGCAAGCAGGGCTCGGCGTTCGGCCTCGTCGGCAGCGCCCAGGCCCTCAGCTTCGCCGTCGCCCCACTGCTCGGCGGCATCACCGCCGACCGCCTGGGCATCCACGCGGGCTTCCCCATCATCGGCGCCATGCTCGTGGCCGTCGCCGCCCTCGTGGCGTTCTCCGTGCGCGAGCCCGCCGGTCTCGCCGACGAACCCGCCACCACGCCCGCGCCCTCTCCCTCCCGCTGACCTCCGCGCGCCCAATCGACAGCCGCGGGCGCCAACCCGGTCCGCATCCCTGACGCCATCTATCAGCCCGATGTCAGCGCCGCATCATGGTGAGGCGATCCCGCCCGCGCGAGAATCGATGCAGGAGGCAGAACCATGGCCGCGCGTCGATATCCACTGGGTCTCATGACGATCGCGCCCGTAGTGATCGGGGTGGGCGTGTACGCCTTCACGGGACAGCAAGAGCTCACACCAACGCCGGAAGCGGAGACGCCCACTGAGACGGTGACGTCCACCTCGACGGCAACCCCGTCCGTGGACGCGGAATGGACCGCTACGGCGATATCCAGCGCCGCGACGGCGACCGCGGACGCAATCCTCTACCCGACCGGGACGCCAACGGTGACCGAGCATGGCGCCTTCCACGCCGGCGCCTGGGTTCGCGTGAACGCGGGCGAAGGCGACTGCCTGAACGCGCGGCGCCAGCCCTCCGCCACGAACGAGTTTGCCAGCGTGGTGATGTGCCTGCCCGATGGCTTTCGCGGGATCCTCGGCGGCAATCCCCAGGAGGCCGATGGCCTCTGGTGGTGGGCGCTGGCCGGAGCTGGCTGGGTGGCCGAGGAGTTCCTCACCCCGGAGGGCGACGCCGACCTCACCGGCACGACGGCGCCGCAGTACGCGCAGACCGGAGGACGTATCGCGTTCGCCCGGCAGGACGGCAGCCTCTGGGTCATGCGACCCGACGGCAGCGATCAACGTCAGCTCGTGGCGCCGCACACCGACGGCAACGGCTTCAAGGTCTCGCCGCAGGGTGTCGCGTGGTCACCAGACGGCACACTCCTGTCGTTCTACATTCCGGACTACAAGACCGACGGCGCGGCGAGCGAGCAACGGATCGTTGACCTCGACGGGAACGTCCGCACGTCG
>DATECV010000288.1:0-13893 GCA_035286725.1 Dehalococcoidia bacterium
GCTCGGCGTCCAGGTCCTCGGCCAGGTCGTCGGGGCTTTCGCGGGTGAGGGTGAAGCGGCCGCACATGACCCGCCCAGTGTAGCCCGCGGCAGCCGTTTCAGATTCGAAATCGGGCTGTTGTAAGGATTTCTCGCCCCGCCGGTCTAACTCCTGAAACCGAGAACGAGGCACACAGGAGGAGACACCATGGCGACGCAGAACGACGGCATCAACCTCTTCGACCAGGAACCGGACGAGCGGGACCGGAAGGACAGCAAGCGGACGGCGTTCGCGCTGGGCGCGCTGGCGGCGCTGGGTGTCGCAGGGGCGCTGGGCGTGGGCTTCGTTCTAGGCGGCGGAAACAGCAGCGGCGGCGAGGTGAAGGGCGACACGAGCGAGCCGACGCGCGTGGTCCGGTTGAGCCCGACCCCGAGCAACCCGCAGACCGGCGGCCAGGACCAGCCCCAGGCCCCGGCGGGCAACACGCAGTCCGGCGCCTCGGACTCGGGCGACAACGGCTCGACCGACGGCGGGAGCATGGACGCAGGCGATAGCGGCAGTGAGCCGCCCGCGCCGACGAACACGCCGGAGCCCCCGGCCCCTACCGAGACGCCGGTGCCGCCGACGGAGACGCCGACCTCGACCCCGACGGCCACCGCGACGCCGAGCGGCGCCCCGTGCCCCTGGTGCCCGGACCTCGATCTGGTCGACCCCGGCATCATCATCGACCTCTTTCCGCCGCAGTTCGACTACGCGAACGCGATGAACTGCCCCGCCGGCACGCTGGTCGGCGCCAGCGTGAACGAGGAAGCGGAGATGTGGGTCACGTACACGGTGCTCGGACTGTTCGACTCCGAGAGCGAGCACATGTTCGACGTGAACGTGGCGATATTCAACATCGGCGGCGGGCCGTTCATCTTCCCGGCGGGCAACATCGTGGTCCACGCCCGCGACGCGATGGGCAACGAGTCCTCGCAGGCGACTGACTGGATGGGCTGCGCCTAGGACCGCGGACAAGCAGCTCGGCCAGCGAGGAGTGCCGCCGAAAGGCGGCCTTCCTCGCGTCCGCGCGTCAACGTTAGGAGGCCGCGGCGCGACAAGGCTAGAGGCCGCGGAACTCGCGGACGTTGGGCTCGATTGTGCGGAGCAGCGAGGCGGTAACATCGCTGCCGTTGATGGTCAGAGTGACGTTGCCGTCACGGCGGACCCGGACGGTGCCGATCTCGCCGGTGGCCTCGACGTGTACCGTGCCGGTCGTCTCGTCGAGGTCGATCCTCCCGAACCCGAACGCATCGCACTCGACGACGGTGTCGGGTGTCTCGAGCCAGACGGGGGCCTGCTCGTCCGCAGGGTTCACGAACAGGTAGTGGCGGGCGTCGTCGTCCGCGACCAGCCACTTCGGCGTGGTGCCCGCCAAGAGGCGCGCACGGCCCAGGACGATGAGCGAGTCGCGGGACTGGAGGAATTGCGGACCGGCGCCGTCGAGCGCGCCGCCACGGCCCATCGGCGGCTGGTGGGCCACTCCGTCGAAGCGACGATCGATGGGAGTCATGTCCCAGAGGCTGTAGCGCAGGGCGACGTTGTGCTGTCCTGACGCGTAGGCGATCTCTCGCACATAGTCGTCGTTGGCGCTATCGGCCAGCATGGCGCCGGCGATGTAGGACGCGAAGGCATCGACATCGGCGTGCGCCGAGCGCTCCGCGACCTCGAGGACGAAGGCGCTGCGAATGTTGCCTTTGTAGAACGGGCCCCCCTGAGAGCGGTGCTCCCAGAACTGTTTGGCGAAGCCGCGGTAGTTGTAGATATCGAGCGTGAGCTTCTCGCCGTCGAGGTGCAGTTCGATCGGGGCATCGGAACCCATGTCCGAAGGCTCGAGCGGGATGACGGCGACGTAGACATCGCCGGCAGCTACGCACACGGCTTCGCCGGCGTGCACGGCGACAGCGTCGTGCGTGGACGGGTCGACGAACGCACCGCCGACGCGGATCTCGCAACCAGCCGCGCCGAGCATGTTGACGCTGAGCTTGTAGCTGCGGGTGGGGCGCAGGCGGGGGCGCAGGCCGTAGGCGACGATCGCGCGGTTCTGGTGCTGGGCGCCGACGAACGTGGCATCGTCCGTCCAATCCTCGGGCTCGCGGGGCGCCGCGTGCCCGGCGCCGTGGCCGCGATCGTCGATCACGTAGCGGGCGAACAGGGTGCCGTATCCAGGGGCGGCCTCGCGGCGGAACTGCAGCAGGATGTTGTTCGGGGACTCCCATTGCTCCGGCGGATCGCCGACGGCGAATGAGCGCGAGGCGGTACCCAAGGCGTAGCTCTCGGTCATGTAGGTGGTGATATCGAGCTCGCGCTCGCTGTCCGTGGTCTCGTCGCAGGAGAATGGATAGCGCTTCTGGGACAGCCAGTGCTGGATGTAAGCCGGGCAGTGCAGCATCGCCTGTGCGACGCCCGTCAGGCCCTCCTCGCGACTGCGGGCTGCGTAGGGCGTTTGAACGCGGAGCGCGTCGTCGCCGAGGAGGCGCCAGAGCAGGAGCTTGAGGTAGCCGCCGGCGCCGGTCCAGCCGTCGTAGTAGGAGCGAGAATGCGGGCCCGCGAGCTGGGCGAGCCCGGGGTGGTAGTGCATGGCGACGTGGAGCCAGAGCCGCTCCTCGGCCACGCGTGCTTTCAGGGCGATGTCGGGGTCCGCCGTCTGCGCGGCGAGGAACGCCATGCGGGCGATGTCGACGGCGAGGTAGGTGGGGCTGTTGAACTCGTGCGGGGCGCCGCTGCCGTTGGTGAACTCGAACCACTCGTCGAGGCGGCGAGCGCCCCGATCCACGAACTCGTCGTCGCCCAGCGTCTCGCCGCCGAGGATGGTGTTGCAGATGTCGCTGAGGACGATGTTGGTGTAGCCGGGATGCACGTCGAGGCGGTCGATCTCGGCCAGGCCCAGGGCGATGGCGTCGCGCATCTCGCCCGCGAGGTCGTCGGGGATGACGCCTGAGCAATCGCGAATGAGGTCGTTCAGGCCGTCGAGCATGAACTCGACGCCGTTGAGGTCGCGGACGCCCTCCTCTTCGAGCATCCAGCGGAAGTTGCCGCGATGGGCATCCTGCTCGCGCGTTTCCTGGAGAGCGAGTACCGCGCGGATGGCGCGGGACGCCCGCTCGATGTTGGCGGCGCCACCCTCGCGCAGCAGGACACCGGCGTAGGCCAACGTTCCGCGCGGGTCGTGGAACTGGGGGCGATTGGGATAGCACACCATGGCGACGGCGTCATCCCACCGCGGGGCGAGGGAGGCGGCGCCCTCGTCGTAGAGCTGTTGCGCGCGCGAGTCGAGATCGTTCATGTAAGAGGTGGGGGCTCCTTGTCGTCGGGTTCTTCGACCTCGATCGTCTCGTATTCGGACTCCAGGCGGAAGCCATACCATATCAAGGCACTCGTCCCACCGAGCGCCGCAACAAACGTCACGGCATCGACTCCTTGCGACGATCCCAGGCCAAGCCGGATGAGCCGGTCGTACGCCTCGACACCCGTAAGGCTCCCGCCAATGAAGATCAGCAGGAGGCCACCCAACGCGAACCCGAGGGGGACTGTGTGCATCCTTCGGTTCGTCGTCAGGCCCGTGACAAAGAACAGCACACCGAGCATGTAGTGTATCGTGGTCGCAGCCGCGATCCGGTCTGCGTTGTCGGACGTGTTGCCTCCTCCAAAGTCGGAACCGAGGATCTCGAAGCCGCCTTCCGGTGACGGCCGGATGAAGGCGTTCGTTGCGGCGATCACAAGGAATACGAGCGACACGCCGAGCGCAACCTGGTACATGCGGCGCGCGAGCTCGTCGCTGCCGCCCAGGCGGTCGTAGACCAGCACGGCCGCGATTAACACGGCGACGACGATGCCAGACTCAAGCTGCATAACACCTCCTTCTATGGCCGAACCGCGAGGACTGCCGCCCCGCGCGGGACGTCTTCGCAGGGCCGTTGTCACACAAGTTCGCGTCCAATACAAGGTTGCGCGTGGCCCTAACCGGCGGGCGCGCTAGGATCGAAGCTGCGGATCAACAGCGAGCGATGGAAAGAGGTACACAGGATGGCGAAGAAGTTCCGGTTCGGGGTGCAGACCTCGCGGGCGCGTTCATGCGAGGACTGGCAGGAGAAGGCCCGCAAGATCGAGAGCCTGGGGTACTCGACGCTGCTCATCCCGGACCACTTCGACGACCAGCTGGCGCCGATGCCGGCCATGATGGCGGCGGCGGACGCGACCACGACGCTCCGTGTCGGCGGACTGGTACTGGACAACGACTACAAGCACCCGCTGGTTCAGGCGAAGGAGGCGGCGACGCTGGACCTGCTCTCGGGCGGGCGGCTGGAGCTGGGGATCGGCGCCGGGTGGATGGAGACGGACTACGTGGCGGCCGGGATCCCGTACGACCGGCCGGGCGTGCGGATCAGCCGCTTTGCGGAGGGGCTGACGATCATCAAGGGCCTGCTTTCTGGCGAGCCGGTGAACTTCAAAGGCACGTACTACACGATCACGAGTCACACGGGGACGCCGAAGCCGGTGCAGAACCCGGTGCCGATCCTGGTGGGCGGCGGTGGCAAACGCGTGCTTTCTCTTGCCGCGCGCGAAGCGAACATCATCAGCGTGAACTTCAACCTGGCGCCCGGCGCGGTGAACCGCGAGGTGATGAACACCGGCGATCAGACCTCGACGGCGGAGAAGATCGGCTGGATCCGGTCCGCGGCGGGGGACCGGTTCGACGAGATCGAGCTGAGCGTGACGGTCTTCGTCTGCATCGTGACCGACGACCAGAAGGGGATGGCGGAGCGCGTCTCAGGCGGCTTCGGGATGTCGCCGGAAGAGGTGCTGCAGACCCCGCACGTCGTCGTCGGCTCCGTCGACCAGATCGTCGACGCGTTGCAGGAGCGGCGGGAGAAGTTCGGGTTCAGCTACGTGGTGTTCTCGGGCGACGGGTTCGAGGCGCTGGCGCCGGTGGTGAAGAGGCTGGCCGGGACGTAGACGCCATCCCGGGCGGCCACCCGTGCGATGCAGGGCCCCTACAGTGCTGATGGTCACACGGGGTCGACGCGCTGCATCTGCGGGCGTTCGGGCTCGGGCTGGAACTCGCGCCAGATGTCGCGCGCCAGGAGGTCGAGGTCGCTGAGTTCGCCGAAGACGTAGCCATCGGCGGCATCGAAGTGCAGCAGGACCTTCTCAACGATCCACTCGGCCTTCTCGTCCCACCAGGCCTTCGGGATCTCGCGGGAGCTGTGGCCGCGGGCGGTGATGTACGGGCTGGTTTCGAGAGCGAAGCGGGCGAGCTCGAGCGGGCCGCCCTGATCGAAGGTCCAGCGCACGTGCCGGCAGTAGCGCATGTGCTCGTTAGGCTGCGCGCAGATCGGGCAGCGCACGGGTGCGCCGGCCTCCGCGCCATCGTACTGCGAGATGATCGTCCCCATCGTGAGCCTCCGGCCACCTCCCCAATTGGCGGCCCTCTCACTGATCCCAACGACGGGATGGCGCGTGCCGTTGCGGCGGGCGAGCGCCAGCAGTGTCAACATACGAACCGACCGTCAAGGGAGCCGGCCGCGTGCGAAGGCGGCGCTATGACCGGAGGGCGGGCAGGTGTTTGGCGGCGAACTGTTCGAGGACGGGCTGGGGCTGGGCCATGTGACGCGGGTGGACGCCCAGGATGGCGTGGTGGACGCCCATTTCCTTGAGCCGGCCGAGACGCTCTGCCGTTCGGTCCAGGTTGTCGGCTTTCAGCGTGCCGGCTCCTTCGATCGCGAGCTTGAGGGCCGCGGGATCGCGGCCGGCCTTCGACGCCGCCTCGCGGGCGACATCGAAGTCCTGCTTCAGGGTCGGGAGCGACGTGGCCGTCGCGAGCCAGCCATCGCCGAACCTGCCGGCGCGCTCGAGCTGTTTGCGGCTCTCGCCGCCGAGCCAGATGGGGATGCCGCCGGGGTTTGCGGGCTTCGGATTGCAGGTCCAATCGACGCACTCGTAGAACTCGCCGCGGAACTCGACGAACTCCTGCGTCCAGAGCGCGCGTACGAGCTGGAGGCACTCGTCCATGCGCTTGCCGCGCTTCTCGAACGGGACGCCGAGGACCTCGAACTCCTGCTTCCACCAGCCGACCCCGGCGCCCAGGACGAAGCGCCCGCGGGAGAGATGGTCGATCGTTGCCATGATCTTCGCGTGGAGCACGGGCTGGCGCATAGGGAGGACGAGCACGGAGGTGCCGATGCGGGCGCGCTTCGTGATGGCGGCGAGCCACGCGGCCAGCGTGAGTGGCTCGAGGAAGTCCATGGTCGGTGGGAAGCCCAGGGCGCCATCGGGCGAGTACGGGTACTTCGACTGCTGCTCCTTCTGGATGACGACGTGGTCGAACACCCAGAGGCCGTCGAATCCAGCTTCGTCGGCCGCGGTGGCGAAGGCGCCGACGCTCTCTGCTGAGGCCAGCGGGCCAACCTGGGGCACGTGCAGACCGATCTCCATGAGGCGCTCCTTCCTCGTCCAGCGGTCAAAGGCTGGGGGTCAAACGGCGGGGAGACAATATCGGCTGGGGCGCTTATGATCGATGCAGAAGCGCGGACGGGAGCATAGTCGAGGGACGTCACCATGACGACGGCGATCATCAACGGCATCGAGATGTACTACGAGCGGCACGGCGATGAGGGCGAGCCGCTGGTGCTGGTACACGGCTACACGGGGGACGTGGGGGACTGGTCGCACCAGATTCCGGAGTTCTCCCGCACGCACCGGGTGCTGGTGATGGACCATCGGGGTCACGGAAGGTCCGAGGCGCCATCGGACCACGGAGCGTACACGATCAAGGAGATGACGCGGGACATCATGGGCCTGGTGGAGCACGCGGGATTCGAGCGATACCACCTGGTGGGCCACTCGATGGGTGGGGCGGTGGCGCAGGAGATCGCGCTGCACAGCCCGGGCCGGCTGATGTCGTTGACGCTGGAGGACACGGGCCCCGGCTTCGACATGCACAAGAACCCCGCGGTGGCGAACTACATCGAGCGCCGGTTCAAGCTGGCGCGGGAGCAGGGCATGGCGGCGGTGGCGGAGATGCCAGGGATGCCGGACCCGCCGCACATGCCGCCGGGGCGTCGCGAATACGAGAAGAAGCGCATGTCGCAGATGTCGATCGACGGGCTCATCGGCGCGTGGCAGGCGCTCACAGGATGGGAGGGCACCCGCGACCGCGTCCACCAGATCGAGATCTCGACGCTGGTGATCTACGGGGTGCTGGACGCGGGTATCGCCGACAGCATGAAGTTCTTGGGCGCGAAGATCCCGGGCGCGGTCGTCCATGAGGTTCCCGAGGCGGCGCACTGCCCGCAGTTCGAGCGGCCGGAGATCTTCAACGCAGCGGTGCGGACGCACCTGGAGCGAAACGCGGGCAGGGCCGGGAAGTAGGGGCTATTCGAGGACGCGCTTGCTGGCGCCGGAGATCTGCTCGCGGAGGCGCACGATACGCTCTTCGCCGAGCGCCTCGCGGATGGCGCTTCCCGTGGCGTGGTCGTGAGGGACGTAGGTGAAGGGATCCGGCCCCCGCTTCACCAGCCGGGCATCGACGGCCTCTCCCAGCACCTCGATCATCGATTCTTCGGCAGCGCGCAGCAGGTGGCGGAGGACTTCGTAGCGCAGCGGAGCTTCCGCCGCCGCGACGAGGTCAGAGACGCGGCGGGCGCCGCTGGACAGGGTGAGGAGCTGCTCTGCCCGAAGGCGTGATTCGTCCATCGTCGCAGTGTACCGTTAGAGTGAGCGCGGACTTCAGGGGACGTTGTTTTTCAGGCGCGGTACAGATGGGTGACAGGCAGACCGGACCGGCATGCGGGATCATCGTGGCTGCCGGCCGCAGCGAGCGCATGGCCGGCATCGACAAGGTGTTCACGGAGCTGGCGGGCCGGCCGCTGCTGGCATGGACGCTGGGCGCGTTCAAGCGCAGCACGGCCATCGACAGCCTGGTCGTGGTGGCGTCGGCCGGTTCGCTGGAGCGGATGCGGGAGTTCGTGGTGGAGTGGCGCTTCGACACGAAGGTCGCGGCTGTCGTGGCGGGCGGCGCGACACGACAGGAGAGCGTGCGGGCGGGGCTCGACGCGGCGGCCGCCGCGTCGATCGTCGCGGTACACGATGGAGCTCGGCCGCTGGTGACGCCGGAGATCATCGACCGGGGCGTGGCGCTGGCTCGCGAGACGGGTGCGGCGCTCTGTGCGGTGCCGGCGCGGGACACGATGAAGCTGGCCGAGGGGGATCCGCCGGTCGTGCGGGCAACCCCGGACCGGGACGCGCTGTGGGTGGCGCAGACGCCGCAGTGTTTCGATCGCGAACTGCTGCTGCGGGCACATCGCGAGGCATCCGGTGCGGCTACGGACGACGCGACGCTGGTGGAGGCGCTGGGCTATCCAGTCCGGCTGTACGAGGGCGCGTGGTCCAACTTCAAGGTAACGACGGCCGAGGACGTCATCGTCGCCGAGGCGCTGCTGCGTGACCGATTCGGAACCGGCACGTGAGCGGCCTTTAGGGCAGGATGATGGTCTGGCCGGGCTGCAGGTTGTCTGGGTCGACGCCCGGATTGGCGGCGATCAGCGACTCGACGGTGTAGCCGAAGCGCGCGGCGATGCTGGCCATGGAATCTCCGGGTTCGACGGTGTACGTGCGGCCCAGCGATTGCGCCGTCGGCGTGATCTCGGCCGGGAGCACCGTACTGACCGGTGGCGCGGGTTCCGGCGTATCGATGGGCAGCACTTCCTCTTCAACCGGCGTGTCTTCCACCACCGGCTCTTCCGGTTCCGGTGTACTGGTGGCGGCGCCGGGGGTCTCGGGGGGGCCGCTGGTTGGCACGCTGGTGACGGTCTCCGGCAGGCTGATCACATCGCCATCGTGAAGACCGGTGGGGTCGACGTCAGGGTTGGCGGCCAGCAGCTCGTCGAGCGTGATGCCGAATCGATCGGCGATGCCAGACAGCGTATCGCCACTGCGGATGGTGTACGTGCGGCGCCCTCCGGTGGAGACGATGCTCTCGCCCAGGATGCGCACCTGGGGGAGCTCGGCCGGGAGCGTGGCCGTGGGGATCTTGCTGCTGTCGGGTGCCTTTCCCGTGGAACCGCCGCCGCCGCCGAAGCAGGCGGCTACCGCCACGCCGGCCAGGCAGCACGCGATGAACGACAGGACTCGCCGGAGCCTCAAACTGCTACCTCCCGGAGGCGTGCTGGAACCGCGGGGATCGTATCGGACGGGCTGGAGGGCGGCAATCGGACGGAAGCGGGTCAGCCGCCCAGCTCGGCCAGCAGGGCGATGGCGACATCGACAGTCTGGGCCAGCGAATCCGGGCTGATCCGGTCGATGGCGTCCTCGGGCGTGTGGATGAGCTCATCGTTGCGGTAGAAGAAGACCGCGGGGATGCCGGCGTCCTGGAAGCTGAGGTGGTCGCTGCCGGCCCCACTGGGGACGAACGAAGGCCGCGAGGGGAGGCCGAGGCTATCGGCCACGATGCCCGCCTGGCGGACGAGGTCTTCGGAGCCGATGAGCTCGAGGTCCTGGGGAAGTCCGACCACGTCGAGGTTGATCATGGCGCGGAGGGCGTTCAGCTCGTCGTCGGACAGGTCGTTCACGAAGTCGCGGCTTCCGTACAGGCCAAACTCCTCGGCGCCGAAGAGGACGAAGCAGTTGGCGCCGGGAAGGTCGCGCGCGGCGGCGATGCGCGCCGTTTCGAGGACGGCGGCGGTCCCGGACGCGTTGTCGTCGGCGCCGCCTGTGGTTGGGACGCTGTCGTAGTGCCCGCCGGTGACCGTGGTACAGGTGGAGGCGCCCTTCGGCTTAGCGACGACGTTGTAGCCCGTGGTCTGCGGGTTTTCGATATCGACCGTGGCCTCCAGCGGGCCGTCCGGCAGGCGGGCCACCAGCGCTTCGCCGTCTTCCTGGCGGATGCCCGCTACGGGGATGGTCGTGCGTTCGCCGAGATCGCCAACGATGGAGCCGGGCTCGTTGTTGTAGACGATGACGGCGGAGGCTCCGGCGGCGATGGCGTTCGCGACTTTCTCACCGAACGGGAGATCGCCGCGCTGGATCAGAGCGATGGCGCCGTTGAGTCCAGCGGGCGGGAAGTCCTCCGGACGGCCGATACCGGCGAGGGCGATGGGCGCGGTCACCGTGCCTGTGCCGGTGCCCTGAAGCGTCACGCCGAGGATCTGTTCGTCTCCCACCAGGATGGTGGCCGGCAGGAACAGGCTCGCGTCGAATTCGAACTCTGGTGTCGTGACGTCGTAGCCATAGCCCTCCAACTCGGCGCGGAGGTAGTCGCGTGCGGCGATCTCATTGGGCGTGCCGGCGACGCGGGGGCCGACCTCGACCGAGAGTTCGCGCACGTGCTCGAGCGCACGCTGGCCATCGGCCTCGGCTGGGCCTATGTCGTTGGACGGGGTTGCCGGCGGGGTGGGCGTCGCGGCATGCGCAGTGGTCGCCGAAGGCGACGGCGTCGTGGTGACCGCTGCTTTGCTGCCGCCGGAGCACGAGGCGAGTAGCGGGAGGAGGGCGGCGAGGACGGGGAGAGCGAACGCGCGCGACGATTTCAGCAGGGTTCTCCGTTTTTCCGGGGCGTTGCGGATCGAGCGGCTGATGGTGGACAGGGGACTATCTGCGCCCGCGCCTGCGGAACCAATCGCGGACACGATTTGGCGCGGCGGGCTGCTCGTAGTTGATGACCTGCCCGCGCCAGCGCTTCTCGACGCTCCCGCCGGCGATGGTGCGGCGGGCGTCCCAGCCCATGAGCGACAGGATGATCACGATGCCGGTGATGGCCAGGCCGAGGATGGAAGCGAGACGCGCGTAGTCACCGTAGAGGCCGGGGGCGAGCCACGAGGTGAGCATGAGGGCGATGCCGGCGAGCATGACGTGTCCCAGCGTGATACGCCGGAACGGCCGGGTCAGGGAGGCCCACAGTCGGGAAAGCAGGCCGGGGCCCTCCTGCTGCTTGCGGCGGCTCTTGACCTTCGAGATGAAGCGCTCTTCGGGCACGAAGTTATCGAGCTTGTCGAGCAGGTCCTCGATCTCGCGCTGTACACGGTCGCCTTGCTGGGGCATTTCGGGGGTACTCCCGGGGTGTGCCACTCCATTCTACGGAGCGGGACGGCACGCCGTCCAGAATGGGGATCGGCCGCTGTGCCCGCATCCGGGAGCAGGATTTACCCAGAAGTTACGGCCGGTTGCCGTGGGGTTCACCGTCATCGGCCTAGGCTGTCGTTGTTAGAAGTGAGCCTCCCTCGCGTGAGGGGTGGTGGAAGAAGGGACAAGAGAGGCACATCATGAACGTCAAGACGACACTGCTGGGCGCCGTGGCCACGGCCGGAATCATCGCCGGCACGGTGGGCGTGGCAGCCCAGGTCTCGGCACAGGAGCCGGGAACCGACGGCACGCCGGCGGCGGAAGCGCAGCGCGCGCCGCGCGGGAAGTTCCTGGAGCGGGTGGCCGAGAAGCTGGGCATCAGCCTCGAGCAGCTACGCCAGGCGATCCAGGATGCGGCACATGATGCGGTGGGCGAGGCGTTGGCGAACGGACGCATCACGCAGGAACAGGCCGACAAGGCGAACGAGCGGATCGACAGCGGCAAAGGGCTGCGAGGTTTGTTCGAGCGGCGCCAGGACCGGCGCGAGCACCGGCGTGATCTGATCCGCAGGGGCATCGTCCAGTCGGCGGCGACGGCGCTGAGCATGAACGCGGAGGAACTGCGGGCGGAGCTGCAAGAAGGCAACTCCATCGCGGACGTGGCGGCGGAACAGGGTGTGAGCCTGGACGCGGTGAAGGCGCAGATCACGTCGGACGCGGAGGCGAAGCTGGATGAACTGGTGGCCGCGGGAACGTTGACCCAGGAACGGGCGGATGATGCGCTTGCCAGGCTGACCGAGAATCTGGACAACATCCTGAACAAGTCGAAGCAGCCTGCGAGCCAGTAGCGCGGGCCCAGGGTTGAAGCGAGAGAGGGTGGCGGTTGCCGCCCTTTTTCGTTTCGCGGAACAACAGCGCCGCCGTCCGGGAGGCGGGATCGCGGACGGCGGCAAGGGGTGTGGGCGCGAGGTCGTGCGTCAGTAGGCGGGCTCGTGCGAAGCGTGGAATCCGCGGCTGCTGCCCGCGAAGTGCCCGAAGATGGCCCAGAGCGTGACACCGAGCAGGGTCATCTGGACGTCGGAGAACCAGATGAGCGGGCGCAACGTCTTCCAGTCGATGTAGTGTTGTCCGGTCACGGCTGTTACGTCGGGGCCGGTGACGATCCACAGGGGCACCGCGATGCGCGCGGCGGCGGCAACCAGCGCCCAGAATGCGGCCCAGCGGGTGGTGCCGTCGCCATCGATGAGCCAGACACCGGCGACAAGTCCGAACAGGTACGGAACGATCGTCTCGAGGTACTTGTCGCGGAGCATCCACTCGTCGCCGTAGGGCAGGCCGAGTCCCTCTCCCGGGGTCGTGGCAATGCCGAGCTGGCTATTGATGGCCCAGGCGGTGGTGGCGACACACGATACGGTCAGCCAGATGAAGGGCATGTACCACTTGTGGACGATCTCCCAATTACTCATGGCGGGGTCATCGTAGGGGGTGCCACCACCCCGGGTGTATCGGGGAAGGCCCTAGGGTTTGGGTCCAGGGCGGCACGGCTGTATCACGCGGGCCGGCCGGGTGCGTCGAGAGCAGGTGAGGCCTATGATCTCGTCCGGATACATCCCGACACAGCACCCAGGCACGAAGTCAGGCGAGGACGGCCTATTTCCCCACGCGTAGGGCAGGTTTAGACTGGATTAACCAACCTCTCTCGGCACAGGCACAGAAGGAGTCGAACCATGTCCCGACCAACCTTGCAATCCATCGTCTCCCGCGGCCTCCGGGCCTTCGACGGAGTCGCGGCGCCCGCGACGGCAGACGCGCACTGCGACATCCCGTGCGGCATCTATGACCCCCACCTGATGCAGATCGCGGCGCTGACGGTGCTGCGGATGAACCAGCTCATCGACGGGCTGGGCGACGACGCAGCGAAGACCAAAGCGAACCTGGGCCGGTACCTGCTGGTGAAGGAAGAGCACGCCGAGTTGGCGAAGCGAGAGGCGCGCGTCATCTGGGGTGACTACTTCAAGCCGGAGCACCTGGAGAAGCACAAGGACTTGCACCAGGTGACCTGGGACATCATGAAGCTGGGCGGGAAGAACAAGCAGGAGATCAACACGCAGGCCGCGCAGGACCTGCTGGCGGCGACGCAGCGGTTCGCCGAGATCTTCTGGGACACGAAGGGCGTCGCGACGAAGAAGCAGCCGTCCAACCAGGCGGTGGGCGGCGAGATCGTTGTCCCCGCGTAGGCGATGCGCATGACACTGGCGCGACCGGCCGCGAGAACGATCTTCGCCGTGGTTGGCGCGGCCGCGCTGGTGTCGTTCTTCCGATCGGGGCGTGTCTCGCGATGGATGCCGGTCGCCCGCTATGCGGTCGACGGACCGAGCATGGAGCCGGCGTACCGCGCCGGCGACCGGATCGTCGTCAACCGGCTGGCGTATTTGCGATGTCGTCCCGCGGCCGGCGATGTGGTGGTGCTGCGCGATCCGGAGCGAGCCGGCCACTTCCTCGTGAAGCGGGTCGCGTTTGACGTGAGCCAGGAGGAAGCGGCGGTGTACGTGCTGGGCGACAACGCCGGGGCGAGTCGCGACTCACGCGCGTTCGGCCCGGTGCCGGTCCATCTCGTCGTCGGCAAGGCGTGGTTCCGGTACTAAAGCGGCTTCGGCGAGATCTTCAGTGCGATAGCCGGGGCCGTTTCGGGGCCGGGCGGCAGCGTCACACGGAGGCCCTCCGTTGTGCGCAAAACGCGCGCCTCTTCCGTCCGGCCTAGCTGCACCACTGCCGTGTTCGCCGAGGCTTCGATCCCCGGGAGGGTGACCGCTGTG
>DATECV010000289.1:0-10525 GCA_035286725.1 Dehalococcoidia bacterium
GCAGGCGGAGGACGCGCTGCGTGAGAGCGAGGCGCGCTACCGCTCGCTCAGCGAGTCGTCGCCGCTGGGCGTCTACGAGGCGACCGCGGACGGCCACGCGACCTACTTCAACCAGCGCGCCCTCCAGATGTCGGGCCTGCCTCCAGAGCAGCTCCTGGGCTGGGGCTGGAGCCGCCACGTCCACCCCGACGACCGGCCCATCGTGGAGGCCGCCTGGCGCGCCGCGACGCAGGACGGACGCGAGTGCGCCATCGAGTACCGGCTGCAGACGTCGCGCGGGACCATATGGGTGTTCTCGCACGCCCTGCCGATCCGCCGCCCCGACGGCACCGTCGAGAAATACGTCGGCACGATCGACAACATCACCGAGCGCCGCGAAGCGCAGGAGGCGCTGCGCCACAGCGAGCAGCTCTTCCGCGCGACGTTGGAATCGACCGCCGACGGCATCATCGTCACGCGGCCGCTGGGCGAGCTCATGTACTGGAACAACCGCGCGGCCGAGATGTTGGCGATCCCCCAGTCAGTGTTGGACAGCCGCAGCACGCCAGAGTTCGGAAAATACATCATCGAAAACGCGCGGGATCCCGAAGACCTGGTGAGGGCGTTCACGGCGCTGTCTCAGGATGAACCCGTACACACGGGCACGTGGACCGCCCGCGACGGCCGCATGTTCGAGGCCTTCGCGCACCCGCTGCACGATCCCTCGGGCGACCTGCTGCGCGTGTGGAGCATCCGCGAAGTCACAGAGAAGCACCAGGCGGAGATGGCCCTGCGGCAGAGCGAAGCGCGGTTCCGCTCCCTGGCCGAGCACACGACGGACCTGGTCCTGGGCATCACGGGGCCCGGCATCATCGACTACGCAAGCCCGAACTGCCGCACCATCCTGGGCTACGCGCCCGAGGACATGGTCGGCCGGAACGCGCTGGACGTCGTACACGAGGACGACCTGCCCTACATCATCGAGGAGTTCGACCGGGCGGCCGCGGCCGGCCGCGCCGTCTCATCGCTGTTGCGGGCACGCCACGGACACCACGCGGGCTGGCGCTGGTTCGAGTTCACGGCCAACTTCTACATCTCGAACTCCGGCGAGCAGCGGGCGGTCGTGACCGCCCGCGACGTCACCGCGCGCAAGCTGGCCGAGGACGCGCTGCGCGAGAGCGAAGAGCGCCTGCGGACCGTCGTCAACAGCGCACCGTTGGCGCTGGTGGCCGTGGATCTCGACGAGAGGTTCGTGCTGGCCGAGGGCCAGGGGTTGGCCGTGGTCGGCGTCACGTCCAACGACATCCTCCGACGGCCGATCGAAGAGGTGTACGAAGGGTTCCCGCCGATCATCGCGGACATCCGGCGCGCCCTCGCGGGCGAGGAGTTCTCCTCGACGGCCGTGCTGGGCAATAAGGTCTTCGAGACCCACCTGCGCCCGCTGCGCGATGAGCGCGCGAACGTCACCGGCATGATCGGCGTGGCCTACGACGTCACGGGCCGCGTCCACGCCGAGCACGCGCTCCGTGATAGCGAGGAGACCGCGCGGGCGCTGCTGAACGCGCCGACCGACGGGGCCGTGCTGGTCGACCGCGAAGGGACCATCCTGGCGATGAACGAAACGGCCGAGCGGCGGTTCAGCCAGCACGCGGCCAAGCAGGGCGTGGAGGGCACGGGCTTCATCGGCACCTGTGTGTTCGACATCTTCCCTCCCGACCTGCGGGCGCAACGGCGGGCTCGCAACGACGAGGTGTTCCAGAACGGCCGGCGCCGCCACTTCGAGGACGAGCGCGACGGCGTTTGGACCGACGTGACCATCGATCCCATCCGCGACGCCGAAGGCCACGTCATACGCCTGGCGATCTTCTCGCGCGACATCACCGACCGGAAGGGGGACGAGGCCGCACTGCGGAAGAGGTCGCGCGAGCTGCAAGCCCTGAACGACTACCTGGAGAAGACCTCGGCGGAGCTCGAGCGCTCCCAGGAAGAGCTTCGCGAGGCGAGCGAGCAGCTTGCCGACTTGTTGGAGACGGAGCAAGCCCGCTCGAAGACCGACACGTTGACGGGCGCGCTGAACCACGGCGCCATCTCCGAGGTGATCGCCGAAGCCATCGCGTCCGACGTGGCCCTCGCCGTGGCCATGGTCGACATCGACGGCATGAAGGCCGTGAACGACACCTACGGCCACCAGGCCGGCGACCACGTGCTGCACACCGTGGCCGGCGCCATCGCCCGTGGCGGCGCCATCACCGGCCGCTACGGCGGCGATGAGTTCGTCGTGGCGCTGGTGAACGCGGACCGCGAGGAGGCGGAAGCCTACAAGGCCGCCGTCGAAGCCGCCCTGCGCGAGGCCAACGTCGTGGATCCCGAGAGCGGGGCGCGCGTGCCTGTCGTAGCCAGCGTGGGTATCGCCATGTACCCGGAGGACGCGAACACGCTGAAGGCGCTCATCGAGCGGGCCGACGAGCGCATGTACGAAGAGAAGAAGGGCCGCAAGGGGAAGGGCAACGGGCTGTCGTCCTCCCGCACGGTCGGCGACGAGCGCGCCGCGCGCATGGTGGGCGAGCTGGTTCCGCTGCTGACGTCGGGCGGCACGCTGGACGAGAAGCTGCGGCTGGTGGCCCACAGGCTGTCGGTCGGCGCCGGGTACGCCGGCGTGAACTTCGACGTGCTGGCCGAAGAGGGCGGGCGCGCCGCAACGGTGAGTCAGAACGCCTTCACAAAGGCGCCGGAGGAAGTGATCGAGGCCTGGAACCGCAACCAGCGCGCAGGCTCCAACACCGGCGTCGGCGAACTGCTGCGCCAGACGCGGCGGCCGGTGATCATCGATGACATCGCGGAGAGCGCGTTCGTGACGGACGAACAGAAGAAGCTGCTGCTCTCGATCGGCATCCTCTCCGGCATCGTCGTGCCGCTCTTCTCCGATGACGACATGGTGGCGACGATGTCCGTCGGCAGCAAAGAGCTGTCGGGCTTCGGCCAGAACGACGTGCAGTTCCTTACGGCCGTCGCCGGCCAGGTGTCAGCGATCATTCGCATGGCGCGGCTGGTGGAAGACCTGCGCCGCGCCTCGGACCGGTTGGAAGAGGCCCGCGACGAGACCGTCATGCTGCTGGCCGAAGCGGCGGAGGCGCACACGCAAAACGGCACCCGCCACTTCCTGAACACCCGCGTACTCGCCCAGGCGATCGCCGTCGAGATGGGCCTGGACGAGGCGCGCGTCCGGGAGCTGGGTCAGGCCGCCGCCCTGCACGACGTGGGCAAGATTCACCTGCCCGACGCGCTGCTGTCCAGCCCGGAGCGCCTGTCGCCCCTGCACGGCGCCCAGCCCGGCAGCGCCGCCTGGGAGTCGCTCCAGCGGCACTGCGTGAACGGCCGCGAGTTCCTCGCGCGCACGAAAGGCTTCGAGCTGGCCGCGCTGGTGGCCTATACCCACCACGAGCACTGGGACGGCGCCGGCTACCCGGAGGGTATCAGCGGCGACGCGATCCCCATCGAATCGTCGATCATCGCCGTGGCCGACAGCCTCGATGCGATGATGACGGAAAGCCCGTACAACCCGGGCCTCGCGCTGGACGAGGCCGTCGCCGAGATCCGCGCATGCCGCGGCACGCAGTTCTGCCCCGGCGTCGTCGACGCCCTAGTCCGCCTGTACGAGCGCGGAGAGCTGCGCGGCCCCTGGGATCAGGACGAGGACGTCGCCGCCGCTTGAGCTTACGCCGCGGTCCTTCAGGGCGCTGCCGAACGAACAGTTGTGGTCGAGCAGCCGGCGCAGCGCAGCGCGCGTATCACCTTGCCTTTTTCGCCGTGCTCTTCCGCGCGCGTTTACTCGGCGTCGCTCCGTCGGCGCCGGCCAACCCCATCTCGATCCACCGCCGCAACGCCGGCCCGCGCGTGACGCCGGCCGGGGCCACGTACACCATGCCCGTCATCGGCCGGCCGGTGAAGTCCATGGGGCGCGCGTGCGCGCTCTTCAGCGCCGCCGCGTACCGTTCGGCCCCCGCCCGCACCACCAGCTCGTCGTTGAGCACGCCGATGCACATCTTGCCGTCCAGCAGGAACGCCAGCCCGCCGAACATCTTGCGCTCGGCGATGCCCTTGCGACCGGCGAGGGCTGCCCGGACGCGCTCCGCCAACCGTTCGTCGTACGCCATCGCGATGCCCTAGCGCGGAAAGCCGCGTCCGCCGTGCACGCCGTTCAGCGCGCAGATCTCGCCCCAGTGTGACAACACGTGGCCGAGCACGCCCGCTCCAAGTATCCACCCCACCGTCCGCTGGCCGAACCCGAACGCCGACAGGTCGACGGGGCGGTCCAGGTCGTCGGGCTTCAGCGACGCCACGAAGGCGTCGGTCGCGGCCCCCACGGCCGCGGCGTACGCGCGCAGCGCCGGAAGGTCGACGCGCACCCGGCCCGCCCAGTCGTGCCAGCCGGCCTCCGGCGGCGGTTCGCTCAGGCCGGTCTTTCCTGCCCACGATGCCGCGAACAGGGGCGCCTGGCCCCGCAGCAGCCCGTTGACGAAGCCGTCCTCGCCGGTCACCAGGTGAGCGTACGTCGCCCCGATGGGGTTCAGCGCGCCGGGGACGGGGGCGTGCGCTCGCGTCTCGTCGATCTCCGCCAGCGTCCCTTCCAGGAACCCTCGCGCCTGTGTCAGTTGTTCCCGCAGGAATTCGATCGTGTCCATGATGCCTCCTTTGCCCTGACGTTACTCCGGCGCGAAGCGGACACGGAACGAATCCCGGCCAGGACGCCGCCAGCCTCCTGACACCGCATTGTCAGCATCAGGCGCGCACCCGGGCGCCGGCATCCGAGGCTCCAGCTACCCCGGCCCAGCCGCTACCATGACGCCAGAGGGCAGGCACCCACCACAGGAGTTCGCACCGTGGAACGTCCCCGTGTCGTCATCACCGGCATCGGCGCCATCACACCCGTCGGCAACGACGCCGGCACGTTCTGGCAGGCCCTCCTCGCCGGGAAGAACGGCATCGGCCCCATCACGCTCTTCGACGCGTCGAGACACTCGGTGCGTGTCGCCGGCGAGGTGAAGGACTTCGACCCGACGGCGTTCATGGACTACAAGATGGCCCGCCGCTCGCACCGCTTCTCGCAGCTCGGCGTGAAGGCCGCGCGCGAAGCCCTCATCTCAGCGAAGATCGAGCTGAACGAGGCGCTGGCGCGCGAGATGGGCTGCATCATGGGCACCAGCGGCGGCGTGTTCGCCCAGGGCAACCAGGAACTGGTTCTCGAGACGCGCGGGCCGGGGCGCGTGGACCCGCTCATCATCCCCAGGCTGGGCCAGCACATGGCCGCCGGGCGCGTCGGCCGCGAACTGGGCCTGCGCGGGCCGAACACCGCCATCAGCAGCGCATGCGCCAGCGGCACCGACGCCATCGGC
Organism: Dehalococcoidia bacterium; assembly: GCA_035286725.1. Lineage (GTDB taxonomy): Bacteria > Chloroflexota > Dehalococcoidia > DSTF01 > JACRBR01 > JACRBR01. The sequence goes on from DATECV010000289.1 coordinate 5,373, forward strand.
CACGCCTGGACGATGATCCGCAACGGCGACGCGGAGATCATGCTGGCCGGGGGATGCGAAGGAATGATCCATCCCGTCGTCATCGCCACGATGGCGCTGATGGGCGCGCTCTCGAAGGGTTACAACGATACCCCGGAAAAGGCGTCGCGTCCCTTCGACCTGCACCGCGACGGATTCGTGCTGGGCGAGGGCGCGGCCGTGCTCGTCCTGGAATCGCAGGAGCACGCCGAATCGCGCGGCGCCACCATCCTCGCCGAGTACATCGGCCACGGCTGGTCCTTCGACGCCGTCGACGACGCCGCGCCCGACGCCGAGGGTCAGTCGTTGAGCATGGCCCGCGCCCTGAAGTCGGCCCGCATCGCTCCGGGCGAGGTGTCCTGGATCAACGCGCACGGCACTGCCACCCCCTACAACGACAAGACGGAGACAAAGGCCATCAAGATGGCGTTCGGCGAGGACGTGGCCTACCGCCTTCCGGTCAGCAGCATCAAGTCGATGACCGGCCACTCCGCCGGTGCCGCGGGCGCCATCGAGGCCGTGGCGTCCGTGCTCGCGATCCGCGACAACAAGATCCCGCCCACCATGAATCTGGAGACGCCCGACCCCGAGTGCGACCTGGACTATGTGCCCAACAAGGCGCGCGACGCCAACGTAGATACGGTGCTCAGCAACAGCTACGGCATGGGCGGGCAGAACAGCACGCTGATCTTCCGCCGCTGGCAACCCTGATCCCGCGCTACGGGCACTGCCCTGCGGTTGCGATGAACAGCGCCAGCATGAGTTGGTCGCCGGAGTTCACGCCGCCGTCCTTGTTGATGTCCATGCTCGGCAAGCGCAGCGTCTGGTTTCCCTCCCGGACGATCTCTATCACCATCAAGAGCTGATCACCGGAGTTGACCACCCGGTCGTTGTTCAGGGACGCGGCCTCGCATCCGTCGCGCGTCAGCCCCATCGTCGGAAAGCCGTCCAGGTCGCCGTCCGTATCGTTGTCGTTCGGATTGGTGTTGTAGTTGCAGAACTCGACGTAGTCCCGGATCCGATCGCCGTCGGTGTCAGCGTCCGAGCCGCAGGTCGCGGCCGATGGCTTGCTCGCGGCGCTGCCCGGGTTCGTCCCCAGCACGCACTCCGGGCCATCCAGCACGCGGTCGCCGTCGGTGTCGCGGTTCGTTACGTCCAGCGGCCCGCTGCCGTTGCAGCCCGCCGCCTCGTCCACGTCCAGGATGCCGTCGTTGTCGTCGTCGGTGTCGCACGCGTCGCCCTGCGCATCGGAGTTCGGCCATGTGCGGTCGTCCTGCGTCGAGGGCGGCGTCTGGTCGGTGAAGTTCCCGTCCGCGTTCTCCTGTCCGGGGTTCTCCGCGGCCGGACAGTTGTCGGCGGAATCGACAATGCCGTCGCCGTCGGTGTCAGGGGCGGTGACGATGCGCTTGATCGCGCCCCCGAAGTAGTCCACCACGTACAGCTCGCCCGCGTCGTCCTCGCCGAAGCTGCTGATGAGGAACGGCGCCACGAGCTGCTCCGCGTACGGCCACGACGGGCTGCCCGGCGTCGCGCTCCAGATCGTGCCCGAACAGAAGTCACCGAAGATGTACGACCCGGCGATCGACGGCACCTGCGATCCGCGGTAGCGGAACCCGCCCGTGATCGAGCAGTTCCCGCCGGCGTGTCCGTACTCGATGATCGGCGCCGTGAACGAGGGGTCGCCGCAGCCCGGCGGGTCGCCGGGCGCGTAGCACGAGCTGCCCTCCATGACGCGCCAGCCGTAGTTCGCGCCGCCGGCCGCCCCCGCCAGTTGCAGGTCGACCTCCTCGAGTGCGTACTGGCCCACGTCGCCGATGAAGAGGTCGCCCGTCGTCCGGTCGAAGCTGAACCGCCAGGGGTTGCGCAGCCCGTACGCCCAGATCTCGTCCAGCCCGGGCGTCGCGCCCGCGAACGGGTTGCCAGCCGGGATGCCGTAGTAGGGAGGGGTCCCGGTGTTCTCGTCGACGTCGATGCGCAGGATCTTGCCCAGCAGCACGTTCAGGTTCTGCGCGTTGTTGCCGGGATCGCCCACGCCTCCGCCGTCGCCGATCGCGATGTAGAGATAGCCGTCCGGGCCGAATGCCATCTTGCCGCCGTAGTGGTTCTGGTTCGTCGGGTGCGGAATGTTGAGCATCGGCGCCCCGGATCCGGCGTCCGCGATGTTGGGGTTGCCCGACACGCTGTACCGGCGGATCGCGATATCGCCCGCCGCGTCGACGTAATGGATGAAGAAATACGGCGTCGCCGGGTAGTCCGGGTGGAACGCCAGCCCCAGCAGCCCCTCCTCTTGCGCGAGCGACGCCGGCAACAGCGACGACACGTCGAGGAACGGCGTCGCCAGGATGCCGGTGCCGTCGTGAACCTTGATGCGCCCGCCCTTCTCGATGATGAAGAGCCTGCTGTCACCCGCGTGCTCGATGCCCAGCGGCGCGCTGAGGCCGGTGGCCCCGGACAGCGGCTCCAGGGCGATCGTGCCCGCCGCGTGGATCGCCGGCGCCTGTTGCCGGCCGCTCTGCACGCCCAACGCGAGCGCCAACGCGGCGAGTGCGAGACAAAGAAGAACGGACCGTATCATGGCGCTGCCACTCCCATCATGCGGCGCGCGAAGTCCGTGGCGGGGGACGGCCGGAAAGGCCGGGCCTAGTATAGCCGGTCACCGATGACGGATGCGTAACGCTAATGGCGCAACCCGCATTCGGCGAAGGACTTGTTTCCTGTTGACAGTCGATGCAAAACGTCGCGGACACTCGCACGCCGGGCGAACACGGGATTCTGCCTCACCAGCACCGTGATACACTCCGATTGCGATTCTGACCGCCGGAGCGATCAGATCCTCGCGCGATGCGAATCTGCAAAGCCCCGGGCGGGACCCTGGATCGGGGCTCTGCCGATGGCGGGGCGGAAGCTCCGTGGGTACCGTCCTCCGATGCGGGCGGCGGTTGCCCGCATCCAGACCACGAACGAAGGAGAGCGGCCATGCCCCGCTCGCGCAAGTCTGCGGAGTCGCACCGGCGGTCGCCGGATGACACGACGATGGTGCTGCCCCTGCTGCCGCGGCGGCGGGGCCTCCTGTTCCCCAACACCGCCGGCGCCATCCTCATCGGCCGCAAGACCAGCCTGCGGGCCGTCGAGGACGCGACGAATGCCGACGGGATGTGCGCCGTCGTCACCCAGAAAGACCCCTCGCTGACCGAGATCGCGCAGGCGGACATCTACCCCTACGCCACCGAGGCCAACATCCAGCGCGCCCTGCGCCTGCCCGATGGCACCACGCAGGTGTGGGTCCAGGGCTTCCGCCGCCTGCGCGTCATCGAGATCCTCCGCGCCGAGCCCTACTACGTCGCGCGCGTCGAGCCCATCGAGGACTTCGACGAGAACACCGTAGCGTCCGAGGCCCTGCGCCGCGCCGTCCTCGCGCTGTTCGAGAAGGTCGCGCGCCTCGCGCCCAGCATTCCGGAAGACTCCTACGTGCTCGCGATGAACATCGAGCAGCCGGGCCTGCTGGCGGACTTCGTCGCGTCGTCGCTGAACCTGGACGACGAGCAGGGCGCCGACATCCTCAGCACCATCGACACCCGCCAGCGGCTGGAGAAGATCAGCATCCACCTGGCGAAAGAGCTCGACGTGCTGGAGCTGCAGGGCAAGATCCACACGCGCGTGCAGGAGGAGCTGGACAAGTCGCAGCGCGAGTACTTCCTGCGCGAGCAGATGAAGGCCATCCAGCGCGAGCTGGGCGAGACCGACCCGGCCGCAAGAGACGCCTACGACCTGCGCGAGCGCATCGCCGCCGCCGGCATGCCGGAGGAGGCGCGGAAGAAGGCGGAGGACGAGCTGCGCCGGATGGAGGGCATCCCCTCCGCCTCACCCGAGGTCGGCGTCATCCGCAACTACCTCGACTGGCTCACCTCCGTGCCGTGGGTGAAGGCGACCGAAGACAACCTGGACCTCGAGCACGCGGCCACGATCCTGGACGCGCACCACTACGGCCTGCAAAAGGTGAAGGAGCGCATCCTGGAGTTCATGGCCGTACGGACGCTGGCGAAGGAGAAGCACCGCAGCCCGATCCTGTGCTTCGTAGGCCCGCCCGGCGTCGGCAAGACCAGTCTGGGCCGCTCGATCGCAGAGGCGCTCGGCCGGAAGTTCACGCGCGTCTCCCTGGGCGGCGTGCGAGACGAAGCGGAGATCCGCGGCCACCGCCGGACGTACGTCGGCGCGCTGCCCGGGCGGATCATCCACGGGATGAAGCAGGTGGGGACGGTGAACCCGCTCTTCATGCTGGACGAGATCGACAAGCTCGGCACCGACTTCCGCGGCGACCCCTCATCGGCCCTGCTGGAAGTGCTGGATCCGGAGCAGAACCACGCCTTCAGCGACCACTACCTCGACGTCGACTTCGACCTCTCGAAGGTGATGTTCATCGCCACCGCCAACATCCTCGATCCCGTCATCCCCGCGCTGCGCGACCGCATGGAGGTGATCGAGCTGCCCGGGTATATCGAGGACGAGAAGCTCCACATCGCCCAGCAGTTCCTCGTCCCGAAACAGCTGCAGGAGCACGGCCTCAGCAAGCTGCAGCTCTCGTTTACGACGGGCGCCCTGCGTAAGATCATCCGCGAGTACACGCGCGAGGCCGGTGTCCGCAACCTGGAGCGGGAGATCGGCGGCATCTGCCGCAAGGTGGCACGCCGCATGGCGGGCATGCCGGCCGTGGCCGTCCGGCCCGTGCGCGCGGCCAGGCCCGCCGCGAAGAGCGCACCGCCGGCGCGCGGCGGTGTCAGCATCAGCAACGCCAACCTTGAGGAGTACCTGGGCCCGCCGAAGTTCTTCTGGGGCGCCGCCGAAGAGAAGGACGAGGTCGGCGTCGCCACCGGCGTCGCCCGCACGGAGATGGGCGGGGACGTGCTCGGCGTCGAAGTCACGCTCATGCCCGGAAAGGGCGCCCTCACGCTGACCGGCCAGCTCGGCGACGTCATGCGGGAGTCCGCGCAGGCGGCGCTCTCCTACGCCCGGTCGCGCTCGAAGGAGCTGGGCATCCCGGCCGAGGTGTTCGAGAAGACCGACATCCACGTGCACGTCCCGGCGGGCGCCGTGCCGAAGGAGGGGCCGAGCGCCGGCATCACCATCGCGACGGCGCT
>DATECV010000290.1:0-3409 GCA_035286725.1 Dehalococcoidia bacterium
GGCTCGAGGATCGCGGCGGCTGGTCGAACCGCGAGATCATCGGCCACTTCACGCGCTACTGCGAGACGATGGTGAACGCGCTGGGCGACCGCGTGAAGAACTGGATGGTCTTCAACGAGCCCTGGGTCTTCGTGTACCTCGGGTACCTCTACGGCATCCACGCGCCGGGCGTGCGCGACAGCGAGCGCGCGGTGAAGGCGTCGCACATCGTGAACCTGGCACAGGCCGCGGCGATGAAGGCGATGCGGGCGGCGGGGAAGCCGGAGATGGTGGGGAGCGCGTACAGCATGGCCGCGCCGTACCCCGCCAGCGACAGCGAGGCCGATCGCGCGGCTGCCGAGCGCCTCCACGCGTGGAACAACGTCTGGTTCATCGACCCCATCGTGAAGGGCACCTATCCCAACGCCTACCTCGAGCAGGAGAAGATGCTCCGCAAGATGGACATCCGCCCCGGCGACATGGAGGCCATGCGCGAGAAGCTTGACTTCATCGGCATCAACCTGTACCAGCGCACGATCGTCGCGGCGGCGGAACAGGACCGGAACCTGGGCATCCGGCCGGTGCAGGGGCCAGGGCCGCGCACGGCGTTCGGGTGGGAGATCTGGCCGGCGGCGCTGTACCAGATGATCAAGCGGATCGACCGCGACTACGGCCACCCCGGTGGCGGGCACCCGATCCTGTACGTGACCGAGAACGGCTGCTCGTACCCGACGGGGCCGGGCCCGGACGGGAGGGTCCACGACCAGGAGCGCATCGACTTCTACAACGGCTTCATCGGCCAGGTCGGCCGCGCCGTCGACGAAGGCTGCGACGTCCGTGGCTACTACGCCTGGACCCTGATCGACAACTTCGAGTGGGCGGAGGGGTTCCGGCAACGGTTCGGGATCGTGCACGTGGACTTCGAGACGCAGCAGCGCACGATCAAGGACAGCGGGTACTGGTTCCGCGATCTGATCGCGGGGAACGAGATCGCGTACGACGAGACGCTGGCGTAGGAATGAGTTCTTGGTTGGTAGTGTGTAGCTCGTAGTTCTCGTCCCTCGACCCGGATTCAATTGCTCGGCACTTTTCGCTGGTCTGCGGCCGCGGCCGGGGTGCCCAGATTCAATTGCTCGGCACTTTTCGGTTTTTGGGGCACTCGCGCGACCCGGAACAGCCCGCCGCGGGCAGGATGGATGGCTTTGAGGCGAGGGTGTCACTGATCGCCGGCGACCTCCAAGCGCGCCGGATCACATATCGAAGAGTCTGATGACCGGCGCCCTTGGCATCGGGCCGGCCATTAGGGGTGCACCCTTAGGTCTTCCCTGACGACAACCCCTACGGGGGTGCCTACGGGATGACCCGCTTCGGGGGAGCCGTTTTGTGCCTGGCCGGGCTGGCGCTGTTCGCAGGGGCCGTGGCGGCGGCATGCGCGGGCGCTGAGGCTTCGCGGGCGCGTCGCGGCGCGGAGACGGGGCTGCCACCGGCGTCCGATGGCGCGATCGGCGTGGCGGGGGCGAGCGGCGACCTGATGCGGGCGCGGCTGGAGTTGCCGGCGGGTGTGGTGGCTAGCGCGGTGACGTTGAGCGCGGAGGACGCGCCGGTGCTGTATCCGCAGCTCATCATGGTGCGGGCGGATCCAGCCGGGCCGCTGGGCGCGGAGGCGATGCTGACGCTGCCATACGCGGACTCGTTGGTGCGTGACTGGGCCATCGAGGACGAGACGACGCTCGGCGTGTTCCAGCGGAACGGCGACGGAACGTGGCGGTGGATGCCGGCGCTGGTGGATCCGGCGACGAACACGGCCGTGCTGCACGTGACGGCGCTGGGCGCGTGGGCCGTCGGCCCCTCGTGGATGATGAAGCCCTGGCAGCAGCGGTCGGTGCTGGGCGGGGTGTTTGTGCAGGGTGAGCGGAACGCGCTGGTGATCCACGGGTGGAACAGCGAGCCTTGGGACGGGTGCCAACTGAGCCTGATGGCGGGGATCGCGCCGTTCTACGACCATGTGGCGGCGGTCGCATATCCGTCGGCGTTCGACATCGCGGAGAATGGCGCGTGGCTGCGCGAGGAGATCGAACGGCGATGGGGCGGCACCGCGTTCGACATCATCGCGTTCAGCGAGGGCGGGCTGGTGGCGCGGGCAGCGATCGAGCCGCACGGGTGGAACGGGGACACGGCGATTGCGGCGAAGATCGGGCGGCTGGTGACGATCGCGACGCCGCACCAGGGGATCGACCCGGGAGTGCCGCTCTCGGTGCTGAACGACGAGGCGGCGCGGCAGATGCGGCCGGGGTCCGCGTTTCTGCGTGAGCTGAACGACGCGCCGGAGCATGAGGGCGTGCGCTATCAGCTCATCGCGGGGGACCTGGGGAACGGGACGGACAGCATCGTGCCGCGGGAAAGCGCGCTGGGCGGCGGCGTGTTGCACGCGGAGCGGACGGCGGTGCTGGCGCTGGCGCACAGCCCATCGGCGGCGAAGGTGCGGGGGATGCCGTGCGATCCGGCGGTGTATGAAACGATCGGGGCGTGGCGGTAGTGTTCAGACTGCTGCGCCCCAGCGGCGCTACAGGTCTTCGAGGCCCTCGGTGGTGAAGGAGAAGTCGATGACGGTGACGTTTTCGATGCGGAGGTTGCGGGCGAGGGAGACGGCGTCGGCGTCGGACGAGGCGTAGAAGACGACGGCGCCGCCTCCGCCAGTTCCGCAGGCCTTTCCGGCGGAAGCACCTTTGCGCATCGCGAGGTCGAAGAGGGCGTCGACGGCGTCGTTGGTGATGCCGGCGTGCAGACGCTTCTGCTGGATCCAGTTTTCGTTGAGGACCTGGCGGATGCCGCCGAAGTCGCTGCCGGCGATGGCGTCGCGCATGGCCTTGCCGAGGTGCTGGAGGGTGAGGAGGGCGCCGGTGACCTCGTCGTCGTGGCGCGCATAGGCGGACCAGACGGCGTCATGGATCTCGCCCGAGAGCCGGGATACGCCGCTATCGACGAGGACGAGGCGCTTCTGGAGCGCGGCGAGGTGGGCCTCGGGCATAGTGAGCTTCTCGATGCGGACGGGGCCGCGGCTGGGCGTGGGGCGGGCAAAGGTCATGTAGTTCAGCCCGCCGTAGCAGGCGGCGTACTGGTCCTGGCGGCCGCCGGTGACACCCTCGGCCACCTCCGCGGCGAATGCGGCCTCGGCGATGTCGTCGAGGTCGGCGTCGGGGTTGCGGAGAGCCTGGGCGAGGGCGTGCTCGCAGGCGGATGAGCCCAGTCCGGCGGTATCAACGTCGTGCTCGTACGTGACCGCGCCGTCATCCGCGAGCGTGGCGGTGACGTACTTGTCGATGGTTACGTTGACGACGGCGCCGCCGTCGTGATCGGCGAAGGCAGGGACGTCGGTCCAGCCACCGGCGAGGTCGATGCGCAGGGGGACGCGCGCCGATTTCGTCACGGG
>DATECV010000291.1:0-2676 GCA_035286725.1 Dehalococcoidia bacterium
CACCATGGCGCGATTTCCCTCAGTCGAATGGTTCGAAGACGTTGCCCGCGCTCACGGCGCCGACCGCGAGCGCGCCAAGCGGCTGGGCTACGTCGAGGCGAGCGTCGGCATCGTCGTCGAGGACGGCGGCCAGTCGCAGGGCTTCCTGCTGGAGTTCGCCGGCTACGGTCCACGCGATGTGCGCGAGACCGCCGATCCGGTGGCCGCGTCCGATTTCACCATCGCCGGCCCGCTCTCGGTCTGGCGGGAGATGATCGAGAACATCGCCGCGGACGGCGCCCCGGACCTGCACCACACGCTGAACCGCCTGACGATGGCGGGCACCCCGCTGCGGCTGCTCTCCGCCGACCAGTTGAAGCTGGACCTGTTCTTCCGCTTCAACCAGTCGTTCCAGGCCTACTTCGACGCCTCCGCGGACGTGAACACGGAGTTCCCGGCGCTGGCGCCGGCATAGGAGTGCGCATCGGGCGGGCCGGCGCACATCAAGAGGCCGGCAACGCCCGCGCAGACGTGAGCATCCGGGCCCGGCGCTCCCCGGGCCCGGGTACTCGCGACCAAGGAGCGAACCATGGCCTACATCATCAGCACCGACTGTATGGATTGCGGCGTCTGCGAGTACATGTGCCCCGAGGGCGCGATCTTCGAAGCGAAGCGGCAGTTCGTGATCAAGAAGGACAAGTGCGACGACTGCGGCGTCTGCGTGCCGTACTGCCCCGCGCGCGCGATCGTGCACCAGGACGACTTCGGCGCCCGCCAGAAGCGCAGCGTGCGGAGCGTGCTCGGCGGTGTGCTGCAGGCCGCGACCTAGCGGCGCGCGCTCAGGCCTGGGACTATGCTGGCGGACCGCGACCGCTGGGTGTAGCGTAGGCATCGTCCGCGGCTCGGCCGCGCGCATTCTGGAGGTGCCCACCATGAAGTTCGGCCAGCTACACCTGTTCGAGAATCCGTCGGGCCGCACCGAGAAGGAGATCGTCGACGAGCAGTTCGACGTAATGGTGCGTGCCGAGGAGTTCGGCTTCGACTCCGTCTGGCCCGCCGAGCACCACTTCAGCGAGTACGGCTACTGCGCCTCGCCCGCCGTCACACTGGCCGCCGTCGCCGCCCGCACGAAGAAGGTCCGCGTCGGCACCGGCGTCGTGGTGCTGCCCCTGAACCACCCCGTCCGCGTCGCCGAGGACTTCGCCTTGCTCGACCTCATGTCCGACGGTCGCGTCGATCTCGGCGTCGGCCGTGGCTACCAGCCGCACGAGTTCGCTGGCTTCGGCGTCGACCAGACCCGCTCCCGCGATATGTTCCGCGAGAGCGTCGAGATCATCCAGAAGGCCTGGACCGAAGAGCGCTTCACCTACGAGGGCGAGTTCTACCAGGTCCACGATCTCAGCGTACGGCCGAAGCCGCTGCAGCAGCCCCATCCGCCCATCTGGATGGCCTCGCTCTCGCCGGAGACGTTCCAGCTCTGCGGGAAGTACGGCTTCAACCTCATGTGCGCGCCCGTCTTCGGCTTCAACGTTAACACCGGCGCCGCCCAGATCGAGGAGTACCGCCAGGCGCTGCGCGACCACGGCCGCCGGCCGGAGGACCACGAGATCGCGGGACTGACGATCACGTACGTGGCGGAGACGACGCAGCAGGCACTGGCCGAGTTCCGCGACGCGGTCATCTGGTACTACCGGACGTTCGCGAAGTACATCGCGCCCGGCCACGGCAAGCCCGCCGTGCCGACGTACGAGTTCTACCAGCGCGCCCGCGACTTCCTGGAGGTCGTGGAGTGGGATGCCGTCGTGAACGCGGGCGCGGTGGTGTGCGGCAGCCCCGACGAGGTCGCCCACCGCATCGCCGAGATACAGGAGCTGACGGGCATGACGCACTACCTGGCCTGGACCCGCATCGGCGGCCTGGCGCACCCGAAGGTCATCCGCAGCATGGAGCTCATGGCCGCGAAGGTCATGCCGCAGCTCCGCGGCGCCCCCGTCTCGTAGCCGCCGCGGGCCCGACGCTGGACGCCGATCCCTGCTATCGCCGCGGCGATGCTATCGTTTCGGCGATGCTATCGTCATCGGCGATGCTATCGTCGCGCGCGACGGGACCGACGGCCGTCCTCCTGATCTCCTGCGCCGACCAGCGCGGCCTCGTCGCGTCCGTCTCCGACTTCCTCTACCGGAACAACGGCAACATCGTCCATGCCGACCAGCACACCGACCGCGAGGAGGGCGTATTCCTCCAGCGCGTCGAATGGGAGATCGACGGTTTCGCCATCCCTCGCGACGGCATCGCCGAAGCGTTCCGGCCTGTCGCCGAGCGGTTCGGCATGGACTGGAGCCTGCACTTCAGCGATGAGACGCCCCGCATGGCGATCATGGTCTCGAAGATGCATCACTGCCTCTACGACCTGTTGGCGCGCTGGCGCCTGGGCGAGCTGCACTGCGAGATCCCGCTCGTGATCAGCAACCACGCCTCCGCCCGCCCCATCGCCGAGGAGTTCGGCATCCCGTTCCACCACCTGCCCGTGACCGCGAAGACGAAGGCGGAGCAGGAAACGCAGATCGCCGAATTGTTGGATCAGGAGCGCGTCGATGTGACCGTCATGGCGCGCTACATGCAGGTGCTCAGCGACGGCATCGTGCGCCGCTATCCGAACCGCATCATCAACATCCACCACTCGTTCCTGCCCGCGTT